>CAYOIG010000067.1:0-7562 GCA_964403915.1 uncultured Myxococcaceae bacterium | reverse complement strand
GTTCTTGTTCGTGAGGCGGGCGATGGTGTCGATCACCACGCTCAGCTCGACGTCGTTGAAATCGAGCTGGACGAGGCCGTCGTCGGCGGGAGCCGCGGCAGCAGGGCCCGCAGCGCCCGGAGGCGGCGGCACCTGCGCCCGGGCCGTCGCGGCGGCGAGCCCGAGCGCGGCCGCCAGCAGCCAGGCGATCCTGTGATGCGCGATCATGACCCCCCCGCGTCTCATTCGTCGAGCTCGTAGGTCAGCGTGCGCTCCCGCCCGTCCGACCCCTGAACCATCACGTTGAACTGCTTCGCCTCGCCGAGCTCGCGCATGAGCTGCGCGCTCTCCTCGGGGCTGTTGATCTGGATGCCGTTGAAGCGCGTGATGGTGTCGCCGCTCTGGATCCCGATCTGCTCGAAGAGGCTTCCGGGCTTGATGGCGTTGAGCTGCACGCCCGTCATCTGGCCCGCCTCGTAGCGCGGCATGATGCGCGCCTGGGAGAAGAGGGCGGCCGGGTTGCGGGCAGCGCTCTCGACGTCGCTGCGGGCCACCTGGAAGCGGTTCTCCGCAAGCCTGCGAACGCGCGCCGCGCCCGAGGGATCGCTGCGGGGCGGCGGCGGCGGCGCGGAGGCCGCGCGCGCGGCGGGCCGGCCCTTCTGCGCCGGCTCCTCGTCACCGAGGGCCAGCTCTTCGCGGCGGGCGCCGTTCTGCAGCACGATCCGGCGCCGCTCGACGCGCAGCACCGTGGCCTGGCCGCGGAGCTGATCCTGGGGCCGCACGACCGTGTGCTTGCGCGTCTCGAGGTCCTCGACCGCGGCCCACGAGAGGGCCGGGTCGCCGGCTGCGGCCGTGCCGAGGAGCTTGAGCGGCAGCCGGGTGGCCTCGAGGTCTTCGTCCTCGGGCGCGGGGGCGGCAGCCGGCGGTGCGAGCACCGAGGCATTGAAGAGGTTGCGGGCCAGGATGACCTGCCGGTCTTCGAGGCCGTGCGCACTTCGGGCGATCACGGGAAGGATCGCGGCCTGAGGCTCCGGCGCCGGCACCAGCGCGGCCTCGATGAGCTGCAGGAGGAGCGCTGCCGTCAGATAGCAGCATAGGACGCCGAGCGTCAGATTGGCGATCCAGACGATGATCCGAGCCATCCCCCCCACCATCCGAGCCGCCCCGGCCGGCCCCGACCCAGCCGTCTGCGCGGGGGTCAGGGCGCCCACCGGCAGCACAGCGGCAAACGCTACCACGAGCCCCCCTCCGATACAGTTCCTTTACGATTTCGAAGGCTTGGCTTCGCGGCCCGGGAGGCGGCACGCAGCCCCGCATGAACTCTCGACACCGGCCGGCCCGCAGCGGTTCGCCCCGAGAGCGCCGGTCCCCCGCAGGCTTTATCGGGCAGCTGCCCCCTCACGCTTGAGCAACATCGCCCGCAAGCCGGGCGGAGGCCCTGTGCTCCCGGCAGCCGGGCGCCGGAAGGATTCTGGCGGCGTGGCGGCTTGACACCCCCCCCTCGGGACCCAAGGTTCAGCGCACATCGCCGCACGGCAGACAGCCGGCGGCGCGCGAAGGGAGAGGCATGGCAGACGCGGGCAAGGTGATCGGGATCGACCTCGGTACGACCAACTCGGTCGTGGCGGTCATGGAGGGCGGGCAGCCCGTGGTGATCGCCAACGAGGAGGGCGGCCGTACGACGCCGTCGGTCGTGGCCTTTACGGACGAGGGCGAGCGCCTGGTGGGCGCCATCGCCAAGCGCCAGGCCGTCACCAACCCGACGCGCACCGTCTACTCCATCAAGCGGTTCATGGGCCGCCGCCGCAGCGAGGTGCCGGAGGAGATCCGGCTCGTCCCCTACGAGGTGGCCGAGGGCAAGGAGGGCGCGGCCGGGGTCAAGATCGACCAGAAGACGTTCACCCCGCCCGAGATCTCCGCCATGATCCTGCAGAAGCTCAAGAACGCGGCGGAGGCCTACCTCGGGACGAAGGTGACCGGCGCGGTCATCACCGTTCCGGCCTACTTCAACGACGCCCAGCGCCAGGCCACCAAGGACGCCGGCACCATCGCCGGGCTCGACGTGAAGCGCATCATCAACGAGCCGACGGCCGCCGCGCTCGCCTACGGGCTCGACAAGAAGAGCGACGAGAAGATCGCCGTCTACGACTTCGGCGGTGGCACCTTCGACATCTCGATTCTCGAGGTCGGTGAGAACGTGGTCGAGGTGAAGGCCACCAACGGCGACACCCACCTCGGCGGCGACAACCTCGACCAGCGCGTGATGGATTACCTGGTGGCCGAGTTCAAGAAGGACCAGGGGATCGACCTTTCGAAGGATCCCATGGCGACGCAGCGCCTGCGCGAGGCGGCGGAGAAGGCCAAGATCGAGCTCTCCTCGTCGGTGACGACCGACATCAACCTGCCCTTCATCACGGCCGACCAGAGCGGCCCCAAGCATCTCAACCTCAAGCTCACGCGCGCGAAGTTCGAGCAGCTCGTTGCCGATCTCGTCGATCGCACCCTCGAGCCGAGCCGCCGAGCCCTCGCCGATTCGGGCCTCAAGGCCGGCGACATCGACGAGGTCGTGCTCGTCGGCGGATCGACCCGCATTCCGCTGGTGCAGCAGAAGGTGAAGGAGCTCTTCGGCAAGGAGCCGAACAAGACGGTCAACCCCGACGAAGTGGTGGCGGTCGGCGCGGCGATCCAGGCCGGCGTTCTCGCGGGCGACGTGAAGGACGTGCTGCTCCTCGACGTGACGCCCCTCTCGCTCGGCATCGAGACCCTCGGCGGCGTGATGACGAAGCTGATCGAGCGCAACACCACGATCCCGGCGCGCCGCAGCCAGGTGTTCTCGACCGCGTCGGACAGCCAGCCGCAGGTCGAGATCCGGGTGCTGCAGGGCGAGCGCGAGATGGCGAACGACAACCGCTCGATCGGGCAGTTCATCCTCGACGGCATCCCGCCGGCGCCGCGCGGCGTGCCGCAGGTGGAGGTCACCTTCGACATCGACGCCAACGGCATCCTCTCGGTCTCTGCCAAGGACCGCGCCACGGGCAAGGAACAGTCGATCCGCATCGAGGGATCGGGAGGTCTCAAGAAGGACGAGATCGACCGCATGGTGCGCGACGCCGACTCCCACGCCAGCGAGGACAAGGCGCGCCGCGAGCTGATCGAGAAGAAGAACCACCTCGATTCGCTGATCTACAACGCCGAGAAGACCGTGCGCGAGCAGGCGGAGAAGCTGCCGGAGGACGAGAAGAAGAGCATCGAGGAGGTGCTCGCCAGCGCGAAGCAGGATCTCGCCAGCGAGGATCTCGGCCGCATGACCGACGCGCAGCAGCGCGTCGAGAGCGGGATGCACAAGATCGCGGAGATCCTCTACAAGGCGCAGGCCGACGCCGGCGGCACGTCTCCGGGGGCCGGTGCGCCGGGCGCGGAGACGAAGGCCGACGGCGACGTGATCGACGCCGAATACACGGAGGAGAAGGGGCAGGGCTAGGCCCCCACGACCCGTGGACCCGCGATCCCCCCAGGACCCGTTTCGCGACTTCTCGGACCGTCTCGGCGGCTGCCGCTGGCGGCCGGCCGTGGACGTCTTCGAGACGGAGAAGGCGATTCTCGTGCGGCTCGAGCTGGCCGGGGTGCGGATCTCCGACCTGAACGTCACGGTCGACGGCAATCTGCTCCGGATCTCGGGCGTGCGGCAGGCGGCCTCCACCGACGGTGTGCAGCGGCTGCACCAGATGGAGATCGCCTTCGGACCCTTCGAGCGCGTGATGCGGCTCGAGGTGCCCTTCGAGCGCGACCGTGTCTCTGCGCACCTCGAGGAGGGATTCCTGACCGTGATGCTCCCGAAGCAGACGCCGCGACGGCTGTCGGTGGAAGACTAGGCCCATGGGCGAGGACCAGGAGCGGGAAGAGATCTCCCCGAACGTCTCCGGCCGGGAGGAGGCGGGCGAGGTGGTGGTGCGCACGGGCGGCGAGCCGCCGGCCGAGCGCGTCGAGCTGCCGCCCACGCTGCCGGTGCTGCCGCTCAAGAACACAGTGCTGTTTCCGGCGCTGCTCGCGCCGCTGCTGGTCAATACCGCGCGCTCGCAGCGCCTGATCGACCAGGTGCTGGTTTCGCCCGACCGGCTGATGCTGGCCGCGGCGGTGCGGCATCCCGTGGAAGGCAGCCCGGGACCGGACGACGTGCACCGCGTCGGGACGGTTCTGCGCGTGGCGCGGATGATGAAGTTTCCCGACGGCTCCTATCGCCTGCTGGTGCAGGGGGTGGCGCGGGCACGGATCGAGGAGTTCACGAGCGAGGGCCGCTTCCTCGAAGGGCGGGTCACGCTGCTCGAAGACGAAGGAGACGCGCGTTCGGTCGAGGTGGCCGCGCTCTCGCGCAGCGTCTCCCAGGGCTTCCAGGCGCTCGTCGCCGAGCATCCGAAGCTCTCGGACGAGCTGCAGGTGATCGCCTCCAATCTCGAGGATCCTTCCCGGCTCGCGGATCTCGTGGCGCACAACCTCGAGGTGGACGTCGCCGTCAAGCAGGCCGCCCTCGAGGAGCTCGACGTCGCCGCACGCCTGCGGCTCGTGCTGGCCGACCTCACGCGGGCCCGCGAGGCCATGACCATCGAGAGCGAGATTCGCGACCGCGTGCAGAGCGAGATGGGCAAGACCCAGCGCGACTACATGCTGCGCCAGCAGATGGACGCCATCCGCCGCGAGCTCGGGGAGACCGAGGACGGCGAGACCGAAGTTGCGCGCCTGCGCGAGCGGATCGAGGAGGCCGGGCTCCCGGAGGAGGCGCAGGAGCAGGCCAGCCGTGAGCTCGAGCGTCTGGCGCAGACGCCGCCGGCCGCCGCCGAGCACGCCGTGATCCGCACCTATCTCGAATGGCTGGCGGATCTCCCGTGGTCGAATCTGAGCGAGGAGCACATCGACGTCGCCGAGGCGCGGCGCATCCTCGACGAGGACCACTACGGCCTCGACAAGGTGAAGGACCGGATCGTCGAGTACCTCGCCGTGATGAAGTTCAAGCGCGATCTGAAGGGTCCGATCCTGTGCTTCGTGGGGCCGCCGGGAACGGGCAAGACCTCTCTCGGCCAGTCGATCGCGCGGGCCCTCGGCCGCAAGTTCGTTCGCGCCTCGCTCGGCGGCGTGCGCGACGAGGCCGAGATCCGCGGCCATCGCCGCACCTACGTGGGCGCGCTGCCGGGGCGCGTGCTGCAGGGGCTGCGCCGCGCCGGAACGCGAAACCCCGTCTTCCTGCTGGACGAGATCGACAAGGTCGGCACCGACTTCCGCGGAGACCCGTCGTCGGCGCTGCTGGAGGTGCTCGACCCGGAGCAGAACTCGACCTTCAGCGATCACTACGTCGAGGTGCCCTTCGATCTCTCACAGGTGCTCTTTCTCGCGACCGCGAACCTCGCCGATCCCATCCCGGCGGCGCTGCACGACCGGATGGAGGTGATCGAGCTTCCCGGCTACACGGAGGAGGAGAAGGTCGAGATTGCGAAGCGCTTCCTCCTGCCCCGCCAGCGCGTGGCGAACGGCCTCGAGCCGACGGGCTTCGAGCTGCCGGACGAGACGCTGCGCCTGCTGATCCGCAGCTACACGCGCGAGGCCGGCGTACGCAACCTCGAGCGCGAAATCGGCTCGCTGGCGCGCAAGCTCGCACGGCGCGTGGCGGAGGAGGGCGTCGCAGGGCCCCTCTCGGTGCAGCCCGCCGAGGTGGCGGAGCTGCTCGGGCCGATCCGCTTCGAGCCCGAGCTCGCCGAGCGCGCCGGGCAGCCCGGTGTGGCCGTGGGTCTCGCCTGGACGCCCGCCGGCGGCGACATCCTCTTCATCGAGAGCACGCGCATGCCGGGCAAGGGCGAGCTGAAGCTCACGGGCTCGCTCGGCGACGTGATGCGCGAGTCGGCCGAGGCGGCGCGCTCGTGGCTGCGCTCGAATGCGCGGGCCTTCGGCATCGACGCCTCCGTATTCCCGAAGTCGGACATCCACCTGCACGTGCCCTCGGGCGCCGTCCCCAAGGACGGCCCGTCGGCGGGCGTCGCCATGGTCACCTCGCTGGTCTCCCTCGTCTCGGGCCGCGCGGCGTGGCCCGACGTCGCAATGACCGGAGAGATCACCCTTCGCGGCAAGGTGCTGCCGGTGGGCGGGATCAAGGAGAAGGTGCTGGCGGCGCGGCGCGCGGGCATCCGTCGCGTGGTCCTTCCCGAGCCGAACCGGAGGGACGTGGCCGAGATCGCCCCCGAGCTGCTAAAAGGGCTCGAGCTCGAATACGTGGGGACGATCGATGAGGCTCTCGTGCACACGCTGGCTCCGGCTCCCTAGCCTCTGCGCCGCGCTGCTACTCGCGGCTCCGACACTCGGCTGTGTCTCTGCGTCGTCCTACGACTCGCTGGCCGAGGAGCGCGACCAGCTCCGGGAGCAGAAGGACCGCCTCGAGGAGGCGAGCCAGGGCACGGACAAGGCGCGCGTCGAGGCCCTCGGGCAGGTGGAGGATCTGCGGGAGGAGCGCGACCAGCTCGCCCGCGACGTGAAGAAGCTGACCCGGCGTGTCGGCGAGCTGGAGGCGGCGCTCGCGAGCCACGAGCGCGCACGGGCGGCCGAGGCGTCGCGCAGCGCCGCCAGCGACGCGCGCTTCGGCCCCGTGCGCTCGGAGCTCGAGGCCGAGGTGCGGGCCGGGCAGGTGCGAATCGGGGAGACTCCGGAGGGCCTCCAGCTCGTGCTGGGCGAAGAGCTGCTCTTCGCACCGGGCGCGGGTGAGCTGACGGCGGGAGGCCGCGCGCTGCTGCAGCGGCTGGCGCTTCGGGTGCGCGACGAGGATCAGCGCGTCGAGGTCGAGGGCATTGCCGATACCCCGCCGCTGCGGCTCTCGCGGGGTGCGGCCGTGATGCGCGTGCTGGCGCAGGGCGGCGTTCCGAACGAGCAGCTTCGCGCGGGCTCGTTCGCGCCGGACGACGCGGCCGAGAACGGCGAGGGCCCGGCGAAGCGCGGCGTCGAGATCCATCTGCTTCCGAACCTCGGCGCAGGCGCCGGAGCGGCGGGGGCGGCAGATCCCCTCTCTGCCCGGCCCTAGCCCTTGCCCACGCCGCGCGCGTCGCTGGAGCGGCTGCTGCGCACCGCGCTCGCCGCCGCGGATCCAGGGCTCGCCGTGCGGCGGGTGCTGATGCGGGAGGGAGACGGGCTGGCGATTGCGGGCTTCCGAATCCCGGCGACCGCGCGGCTGCGGGTGCTCGCTGCGGGCAAGGCCGCCGCCGGCATGGCCGCCGCCGTCGAAGAGGTCGCAGGCGATCGCATCGCGGGCGGCCTGGTCGTAACGAAGGACGGCCATGGCCGCCCGCTCGCGCGCCTGCCGCTGCGAGAGTCTGGCCATCCGGTCCCGGATGCGCGCAGCGAGGCGGCCGGCCGGGCCTTGCTGGCCTGCGCGGCCGCGGGGGGGCCGGACGAGGTCGTGCTCGTGCTGCTCTCGGGAGGCGCGTCGGCGCTGCTGGCGTGCCCGCTGCCGGGTCTCTCGCAGCGGGACGTCGCGCAGACGACGTCGCTGCTGCTCGCATCGGGCGCCACGATCGACGCGCTCAACTGCGTGCGCAAACACCTGTGCGACG
>CAYOIG010000066.1:0-12411 GCA_964403915.1 uncultured Myxococcaceae bacterium | reverse complement strand
GATCACCATCTGGCAGTGTTCGCATGCGGTGCGGCCCCAGGCGACCTCCGCCGGCCCCTGCGCAGGGTCGCCGCAGGCCATGAGCCATGCGCCCAGCACCAGAGCGAGCAGCGCGCGGGCCGGCCCGCTCATCGCTCCGCGCTCTCGTTGCCTGCGCCCGGCTCGGCGAGCTCGAGCGCACGCAGCGCGCCCGAGTAGCGGGCGACCGCGCCCAGGAAGCGCAGCCGGTCGGGGCCCGCGATCGTGCCTTCGAAGCGCGTCCCATCCTTCGACGAGACGAGACCCCAGGCGAGCAGTGCCGTGGCCACCGCATCGACGGGGCGGGCGAGCTCGACGCGGCAGCACAGCACGACGCCGAGGCCTGCACTCCCATCCACGCGGTCGTCCACCACGACGCGGCCCTGATCGAGCTCGACGACGCGCGTCACGAGCGAAGCGACCTCGTCGATGCGGTGGCTCGAGATCAGCATGGTCGTGCTGTCCTGCCGCTCCGCCAGCAGATCGAAGAAGCTGCGGCGCGCCTGGGGATCGAGGTTCGCCGCGGGCTCGTCGAGGATCAGCAGATCGCAGCTCCGGCCGAGCGCGACGGCGATGAGGAGCTTCTGTTTCTGGCCGCCCGAGAGCTTCGCGAAGGGCCGGCGCCAGAGGCTGCGGGGCTCGAGGCCGAGGCGCACCGACACGGCCTCCATGCGCGCCGGGTCGCTGCCGCAAACCTCCGCGGCGAAGTGGAGCAGCCCGCCGACTGGCATGCGCAGCGGCGGGGGGAGCTGCGGCACGAAGCCCACGCGGCGCAGCACCTCCCGGCGATGCGTACGCGGTGCGAGGCCATCGATCTCCACCGCTCCCTCGTGCGCATACTCGCCGAGCAGACAACGGATCAGCGTCGTCTTTCCGGCGCCATTGGCGCCGACCAGGGCCACACGCTCCCCTGCCGGGATTCGCAGATCGAGACCGTCCAGCACGCGCTGGCGCTTGAAGACCTTCGTCAGCCTGCTTGCTTGGATCATCCGACCTCACCCGCCCGGAAACCGCCTAGAGCAGCCGCTTCACGCCCTTGAGCTCGTAACGCAGCGCGCCCGTCGGGCAGATGTCCACGCACAGACCGCAGCGCGTACAGTCCGGTCCAACGTCCATCTTCGCATCCTCCGCACGCCCCTTGATCGTGAGATCGAGGACATGGGAGACCTCGCAGACCTTGCGACATTCGCCCTCGTGCGCACAGGATTCGAGGTCGTAGGTGACACGAACCGGCGCCTTCGCACCGAGAAATCCGTAGGTGAGGCCGATCGGGCAGACGTATCGGCACCAGGCGCGTCGCGCGTAGAGCACCTCGAAGGCGAGCAGCAGGACGACCCAGGCGAGCGCGAGGCTCGGCCCATAGATGAGAGCGCGGCTCAGCATCCCGATCGGATTGAGCGTGAGAAAGAGGGTGTAGCCCGTGGCGAAGGCCAGCAGCGCGAAGAGCAGCCAGAGCGCGCTCCGTGTCGCCCGATGGATCGGATGGTCTCGCACGATGCCGCGACGCGCGAGACGTAGGTGCAGCATCTCGGCCCACTCGGCCACGAGGTGATAGGGGCAGGCCCAGGAGCAGAAGGCACGCCCGCCGACCAGGCCCCAGAAGAGAGCGATCGTCACCGCTCCGATCGCGAGGTTCACGGGCACGTGCTTCTCGGAGAGCACCACGAGCAGGCTCGAGTAGGGATCGGCGAGGTGGAAGCCGAACAGACGCGACGCCGTGAGCGAGCCCTCGAGGAGCTGGATGTCGATCCAGAACGAGAGCGTGAAGAACAGATTGATGCCGATGAGGACCATCCAGCGACGGTTGCGCCACGTGTGGTTCTCGTGCGCCTCGTGGATGTCCTCGAGCAGCTCTGCGCCCTTCACGCCGCGGCCGCGCTTGGCGGCGTGGATGGCTGCCGCGCTCTCCGTGATCTGCTGCGGACGGCGCGGTGCGCGCCCCAGCACGATGGCGAGCTGCTCGAGCAGGCCGCTCATGCCTCGTCCTCCCCGGTCTCGGGCGCTGCCTCGTGGTCGCGACCCCGGCCATGGCCTCTGCCGCGCCCGCGGCCCTCTCCATGCTCGGCGCGCGCGTCGACCACGATCGCAGCCGGCTCGGCCGGACAGATCATCTCGCAGACGCCGCAGCCGACGCATCCGTGGCGCACCTTCGGCGTCATGCGATGCTGGCCGCTTCCGTCGTCGAAGGGAACCAGCCGGATCGCTTCGTCACCGATCGGGCATTCGATGACGCAGAGATCGCAGACCTCGCGATCGTAGGGATGATCGCGCACGGGCAGGGGATTCCAGCGATCGATCTCCTCGTAGCGCAGCCGCCCGCGGAAGCGGTCTCCCCGGGCGAGCCCCAGGAAGCCCTCTCCCTTGCGCGCCAGGCAGGCATCGGGCCGTACCAGCCGCGCGACGCCCGCGTGCACCTCCTCCTTGGTGTGGACCGCGTGCGCGAGCGCTCCCGTCGGGCAGGCGAGGATGCAGGAGAGGGCGTCGCAGGAGAAGTCACAGGCCTGCTGGCGCGCGTCGATGTAGGGCACGCCGATGCCGAATCCATCGGTCGCGTCGGCGAGCACGATCGCTTCGACCGGGCAGACCTGCACGCATTGGCCGCACTTGATGCAGGCTCCGAGGAACGCGCCCTCCTCCAGCGCCCCCGGCGGCCGCAGGCGCTCACGCCAGCGCCGGACCACCGGGATCCAGGCGAGCGGCTGCAGCAGAACGAGGCCCACCGCGAGCGCTCCCCCGCGCAGCACCTGTCGGCGCTGCTCCTGCTCGCGGCTCAGGCGAGGCGCCTTCGGCTTCTTCACCGCCGGCGCTGCGCCCGGCCCCTGGCCTTCGCTCACGCTCCCTCCGCAGCGGTGACGGAGGGCGCCGGCCGGCGTTCGAAACGCGGCGCCCTGTCGCGCAGGATCAGCGTCGGCTCGGAGAACGGTGCCAGACGGTCGAGGAAGTCGATCACCTCGAGCACCGGCGAAGCGCGGAACAGCGAGGCCTCGGGGACGTCCAGCCAGATGCGGTCTGCGAAGGCGCGCAGCTCGTACGGGGTATCGCCAGTGCCGTCCTGGTCGCGGTCGAAGCCCTCGTAGTCGTCCCAGTAGTTGCGCGCCCAGGCGTTTCGAAGCGCACCACCACCGCCCCGGACGGCCACCTGAACGAAGTTTCCCCGGAACTCGTTGTCCTCGAAGATGTTCCCCTGCCAGTCGCTGTGCAGCGTCACGCCCACGCCGTTGTAGGCGATCTGGTTTCGAAAGAAGCGATTGGTGGTCTCGGGCTCGTATGGAGAGACATCGAGATAGATGCCCTGCGCGCAGTAGACGATCCAGTTGTCCTCGACCGTGACGTTGCTCGTCTCCTTCATGCCGATCCCGATACCGGTCGCGCCCTGGGCGCCGAGAATGCGATTGCGGCGGATCTCGACGCCGTCGCTGTACATGAGGAAGATCCCGGCCATGTTGTCGCGGTACTCGTTGCCCTCGACGAAGTTCCTCTGCGCGTACATGGTGTGAAGCGCGTAGCGGGAGCGAGCTACCCGGTTGTTGGCGATGCGGTTGTCGGCCGAGTACCAGACGACGATGTCTCGCGCGTCCGAGATGTCGTTCTCCATGATCTCGTTGCGGAAGCTGTACCAGAGCCGGATCGCATCGCCGCGCATGCCCATGTCGAGATGCTTCGAGTGGATGCGGTTTCGGCGCACCACGTTGTCGTTCGCTTCCGCGAGGTCGACGCCAAAGAGGCAGTTCTCGATCGCGTTGTTCTCGACGAGGTTGTTCGCGCCTGCGACCTTCACCCCGGCATCGACGGTGTCGTGATTCGAGCCCGAGCCCGTGAGGCGAAGCCCCCGGAGCACCACGCCCTTCGTCTCGATCCGTACCACCGTGCCGCGGCCGCCGGCATCGATCGTGACGCGCCCGCCGCCCTCGATCCGCATCGCATGGCGCACGACGACCGGCCCCGCGTAGGTGCCCGCCGGAGGCTCGAGGACGCCACCCTCGGGCGTCGCATCGACCAGTCGTTGGAAGGAGCCCTGCTCGTCGCCTGCCCTCGCGTCCGGGGCAGCGAGCAGGAGGGCTGCTGGCATCAGCAGCGTGCTCGCGAGCGCCCGCGCCGCGGCGCGCAGCGCGCGCGAGCGCGGACTCATGCGCGGGCCCCGTCGAGAGCCGGGCGGGCAGCCGGCGCCGAGGCCGCCTGAAGCTGCTTGCGGCGCAGCAGCACCGCCAGCGCGAGACAGGCCGCAGAAGCGAGCGAGAGCGCCATCCCGTAATGCGGATAGGCGTAGGTGCTGAACTGCGCGACCTTGCCCTCGCCGAGCACCGTGGGCATGAACGGCTTCACGGTGAATGCTGCCCACTCGCGCAGGTTGTGTCCGAACCAGAAGAGCCAGGCCGAGAAGTCCACCAGGAATCCGATCGGAAGCGCGATCGCCGGAAGCGGCAGCAGCCACCAGAGCGGGCCCTTGTAGAAGAGAGAGGCCAGCGCCAGCACGCCAAAGGCCGCGAACAGATACGGCGCCGCCGCGAACTCGCGCTGCGCTCCCACCTCGATCGGCTCCATGCCGATGTAGTGGTTGATGGTGTTCATCTCGTGCACGCAGTCGAGGCCCTCTTCCTCCTCGACCTCGTCGCCAACACGGGCCTTGCAGCCGTTCGCGACGTGATTCCAGTGCATGTGGATGCGAACGCCGTCGGGAAAGGTGTGCTCCGGGTAGTTCGGCGCCTTCAGCGACACCCACCACATCGGGGCGAAGAACGACCATGCCATCAGGAGCACGCCCGCGAGCGTCAGCGCCACGATCGGCGCCGAGCCCTGATGCGGGGATCCTCCGGCGTTCGCTCCGCTCACGCGCCTCCCCCTACTTGCCCTGCTTCGCGCTGCGCGCGGGCCAGCTGATGTTCGACATGTAGTCGGTGACGGCCTCGAGCTGCTCCCGGCTGTAGCCTTTCACGACCTTCACCATGTCCGGGTTCGCATTGCGGCGCTTGCCGCCGGCAATGTCGCCGATCTGCCGCAGCAGGTAGGCGTAGTGCTGCCCGGCGAGCACGGGGTAGAAGTCCTTCAAGCTGCCCTCGCCGTTGTTGCCATGGCACTTCACGCAGTCTCGGTCGTAGAGCTCCTTGCCCTGCTTGAGATGGTCGCCACCGGGCCCCTTCCCGTTGTTCGGCGGGATGGGCAGCGTCTCGATGTAGGCGGCCACGTCGGCGAGTTCCTGCGGATCGGTCAGCGTCTTCGCGAAGGGATACATGATCGGGTTGTCCCGGCGTCCTGCGCGGATGTCGGCGATCTGCTTGATCAGGACGGTCGTGTGCTGCCCTGCGAGCTGGGGGAAGGTCCCGTCCGACCGGCCAGAGCCACTCGGAAGATGGCAGGCCGAGCAGACCTCGTAGGCCTCCTCGCCGCGCTTCGGATCTCCCTTCAGCGTGAGGGCCTCGACCTTCTCGCCCTCCATCTGATTCCACTGGTAGCCCTCGGACTCGATGCCCTTGGCCTTCGGCGCAGCCTCCTGGGCCGAAGCCGAGCCTGCGAGCGCCACGATTCCAGACAGCACGGCGGCTGCGAGCCGCCCGATCCCACGATTGCTCATGACGATCCCTCTCTCCTTCGATCAAAAGGGTAGTTGGCTACTTGAGGCCGGCCAGATACGCGGCCAGCGCCTTGATCTCGTCGTCGTTCACGAGGTGCATCACACCCTGCATCGCGGCGGTGTTCCCGTTGTTGCGGGCCCCGCTCTTGATGTCGGTCATCTGCCTCAGGATGTACGCCTCGTTCTGCCCGGCGATCTTCGGATATTCGGGCAGGATCGGCGTCTTCGCATCCTTGCCGTGGCAGGCGATGCAGGTCTTCTCCTTGTAGAGCGCGGCGCCATCGAGGGCCGCGGCGGGCTTCTTGGCACCCGCTGCCGGCGGCGCCGGCTGCTGTGCCGCGGCCTGCGCGCCTGCGAGCCCCACGACCAGCGCTGCGCCCATCACCCATCCCGTTCGACTCATCGATCCCTTCTCCTCTCGACCGTCGCCCCTCGACGGGGACTGGACGGAAAGGGCCGGACGGGGCGATCGCCCCGCCCGGCCACTTTCCGTCCGAGGTCTGTTGCTACTGGTCCTGCGGCTGCTTGCCGAGGCGGCCGTTCAGCTCGTCCTTGGCGCGCAGCCCCACGTCCGCGCATTTCACCTGGAACTGCCACACCTGGTTCGCCCAAAGGGTGGCGTTGGTCCAGTCCTGCTTGGCCGCGAACTCTTCGCTCTTCGCCTTGGGCTGGTCGGCGCGACCGCACTGCTCGAGCGCATCCTCGACCTGCGCCTTCACGGTCGGGAACTTCTCGTAGCCGTTGGTCTTCAGGTACGCGACCACTTCCTCGATCACCTTCCCCGTGTCCTTGATGACCCCCACCTGCTTGTCGTAGTCGGCCTTCGTGTACTGCTGGCCCGTCTCCTTCGCGGCGGTGGCCGTCGGCTTGTAGCCCTTCGGCTTGACCAGCAGGTAGCCCTGCATTTCGAGATGGAGCGCCGAACAGAACTCGGTGCAGTAGTACGGGAAGACACCCGGGATGTCGGCCTTGAAGCTGACGCTCGCGGTCTTTCCGGGCTCCCAGGAGCCGTTGACGTTGTACTTGCTGATGGTGAAGCCGTGGGTCTGGTCCTCGGCGCGCTCGAGGTTGGTGAGATGGATCGACACCTCGTTGCCCTGATCGACCTCGATGATCTCCGGCGTGATGTGCGAGCGGATCAGCGTGCCGAACACCTCCACCTTGTTGCCGTTGCGGACGATCTTTTCCTCGCCGGGCTTGGTCTTGAAGGGTGAGATCTCCTCCGTCCGGCTGTTGGTGCCCGCGGGATAGCGCACGATGGGCTTGAGCAGCCCCGCCTCGATGGCCACCACGTAGTGAGGCTCACCGAGCGGCACCGGCATGTCGTAGATCAGCTGCATCTTGTCGTTCGAGATGTCCACGAGCTGATGGTTCTGCGGGTGCAGCGGGCCTACCGGGTTGAACCGGTCGATGGCGAGCTTGTTGAGCGCGACCACGTACTTGCCGCGCGGCTTCACGGTGTCGCCGTGCATCGCCATGATGTGGCCGATGTTGTAGTGGATCGGCAGGCGGTCGAGCAGCTTGCCGTTGACGTAGTCCCACTTGGCGACCATCGAGTCGACGTACAGCGACGTGTAGGCAATGCCCGGCTTCGAGTCGTACTGCGTGTGCAGCGGGCCGAGGCCGAGGCTCACCTGCGTGTGCAGCGCCTCCTTGAGATCGATGATCGGCAGCCCGTAGGGATCCTTTTCCACGAACTTCTTCGCCGCGATGGCCTGCTGGATCTTGTCGAAGCTGTAGACCGAGACGTGCGTGTCGAGCTTGCCCGAAACGGTGATGAACTTGCCGTCGGGAGTGACGTCGACGCCGTGCGGGCTCTTCGGCTCGGGGATCAGGAAGACCACGCCCTCGGCCACCGAGACGTCGAGCGGAATCACGGGGAAGCCGTTGATCTTCTTCGCCTTCCCGGCCTTCACCAGCTCCTCGGCCTTCTTCCAGTTCACGACGTGCAGATAGTCGGTGTCCTTGGCCGAGCAGCCCGCCTCGAAGGGAGGCCGACCGCGCTCGATGCCGCCGACGTAGCGCTCGGTGCAGAACGAGTTCGTGAACGACCAGCCCGAGCTCGCGAGCTTGCCGAAGTCCGAGAGATCCTGGCTGTAGGGCGGAAGCTCGATCGCGAAGGAGTTCTCCGGCTCGATCCGACCCTTCTCGCGGTTGAACTTCCAGTAGGTGACGCCGCCGCGGTATTTGTCGTTGAACTCTTCGAGCGGCACGTACGCGCCACCGAGCGGCGAGGCGTACTGCGCGGCTTCGATGATGTAGTCGGTGTTCTCGGTGACGAAGGCGCCGCCGTGCTCGCTCTGGAACACCGGGTTGACGACGATCTGCTTGGTCTCGAAGTCCTTCAGATCGATCACCGCAAGACGCGGGTTCGACTTGTCGTTGATGAACAGGAACTGCCCATCGTAGTCACCGTTGGTTTCCGAGAGCGCAGGGTGATGGGTATCGCCCCACGTGATGTCCTTGCCGTTGATCCGGCCCTGGTCCAGCACGGCCTTCGACTCGTCGTCGAAGCCGTAGGCCTGCCACGGCTCCGGTGTGAAGACAGCGATGTACTTGAGGATGCGCATCGACGGGATGCCGTAGACGATGACCTGGCCGCTCTGGCCTCCCGAGGAGAACGCGATGAACTCATCGCGCTTGCCCGTGGGCACGTAGGTCTTGGCCGCGGCGAGCAGGTCCTGCTGCGAGAGCTCGCGGCGCTTCAGCACGTCCTGGAGCGTCTCCGCGGAGCGTGCGGCGACGGGCGAGAGCAGGAGCCCCGTCGCGACCAACAAGGCCGCGGCGGCAGGGCTCGTTCGCCGGAAACGGAAACGAGAAAGGACCGGACGGGTCATGATCGAAGCCCTCCATCTAGCCGACGATTTCGGCATTCGGCATTCGGCATCCGGCACGGTTGCAAGGGACGCGCCACCCGTGCCGATTCGTGACCTGTAGTCACACGTGCGCCTAAGTTCGCGCGTCAAAATGGTTTCCGTAGATCGCGCACCGGATCCCACGACCGCTCGGACGATGCCGGCCTTGCGGCCTGCCGGGGCTCAGCGCCTCAGGACGTGTCGCACTGCCACACCCGCTTCACTCCGACGGCGCGCACGGTAGCCCGCTGCGCGCCCGGCCTGCCAGCCTTCCCGAGCCCCCAAGACAGCGGGACGTTCGCTCGGGTGTTCTACACTCTCGCTGCGGGTCGGTCGGCCCTGCAGGGGAGGGGTTCGCAATGCGGAGTCGTCGTGTCTCGCTCGCACTGCTGGCGGCGGTTGTTCTCGGCGCGGGCGCGTCGAGAGCGGAGCCGCCGGTCGTCAGCGGCTGCCGCATCGAGCCCGCCACGAACTGCGCCTATGCGAAGCTCGAGAACGCGAACCTCGCTGGCGTGGATCTCTCCGATGCCTCGCTCCACGCGGCAGTGCTGAGCGGCGCCAACCTCCAGAAAGCAGACATGCAGCGCGTCGATCTCCAGGTGGGCAATCTCAGCAAGGCCGACCTGCGCGGCGCAAATCTCGAGAATGCCCACCTGTTCGCGAACGATCTCCAAGGGGCGCGGCTCGACGGCGCAAACCTCCGGGGCGTGAACTTCGTCGATGCGAAGCTGCAGGGGGCGAATCTGAAGGGGGCCGACCTCACGGGAGCCCGCTTCGAGTCTGCCGATCTCGGCGGCGCCATCTGGAGCGACGGGCGGGTCTGCGCAGCCGGCTCGGTCGGAAGCTGCAAGTAGGAGAGCGTCTCAGCCGCGACGCGGTGCCTTGCGCTCCAGCGCCCACGACGCGCGATGACTGACCACGGAGAGATGGGCATCCCAGCACGAGACCGTGCAGAAGACGAGCGCCGTGCGCGGCCGGTTGCAGGTGGAGACGTTGCACGCCCACCACGTCGCGCCGAATGCAATCGGCGTCTTGCAGGAGCTGCAGCGCTTCCAGACGGCCGCGTCGGCGGTCATTCCGCAGTCTCCGGTCTTCGCGGCATCCCCTGCAGCTCGGAGAGCCGCTCGCGGTGGAGAGCGCGGAGACCATTCGCCTCGGCGCGGGTGAAGCCCAGCTCCTCTGCGATGCTGATGATCTCACTGCTCTCGGCGCCGGTGATCGTGCCGTCGGCTGCACCCACCGTGAAGAGACAGCGCAGCAGGTCTGCACGCTGCTCGCGCGTCGAGATCTTCATGAACTCTCGCGTCACGACATAGTTCTCTGTACCCCCGAGAAGGCGCGCCTGCGACTTCGCGATCTCCACGACGAGTGCCGCGGCCCCTTCCGGGAGCTGGCCGTGCTCCGTCACCACCTCCTGCATCTTCGCCGTCTCGGCTTCGTCGATGCGCAGATCCGCGGACGCCACCCGGGCCAGCACGTAGGCGAAGGCGGCGAGGTAACGCGCGCGCTCCGGCGGCAGTGCGTCGAGGGTGGCCGCGATGCGGCGCACGGTCTCGGTATCCCCCTGCGCCGTCGTGTGGGTGCGGGATTCACCGATGCCGAGAAAGCGAAGCAAGGACAAGGGGCCTCTCCTCGGC
This sequence comes from uncultured Myxococcaceae bacterium, assembly GCA_964403915.1. GTDB lineage: Bacteria > Myxococcota_A > UBA9160 > UBA9160 > UBA9160 > MYXO. Next base: position 2,332 of record CAYOIG010000066.1, on the reverse strand, counting down.
CCGCAGGGTACGGCGTTTCGAGCGCGATGACCGGCCCCGCTCGCCGGCCCGGCGGGTGAAGCGGTACGCTCCGCGCGCCGCTCCCGCGCCGGCCCAACCGAACCCACGAGGGAGACCGATCCGATGAAGGCGATCCTCTATCACGGCAAGCACGACTTCCGATTCGGCGACACCGCCGACCCGAAGCTCACGGCGGACACCGACGCGATCGTACGTGTCTCGCGCGCAGCGATCTGCGGCTCGGACCTCCACCTCTGGCACGGCGGCCTCCCGGAGTCTCCGAACACGCGGCCCGGCTTCACGGTCGGGCACGAGTTCCTGGGTGTGGTCGAGGAGGCCGGGCCCGGCGTGCGAAGCGTTCGCAAGGGAGACCGCGTGCTGGCCTCCTGCACGGCGGGCTGCGGCACCTGCGCCTCCTGCCGCCGCGGGTTCTTCAGCGGCTGTGCCGTGATGACGCAGGGCCCCGGCGCCGGCAACATCTTCGGCTTCGGCCACTCGCTCCCGGGCGGCCAGGCCGAGGCGGCACGCGTCCCGTTCGCCGACGCCAATCTGTTCCGGATTCCCGATTCGATTTCCGACGAGCAGGCGCTCTTCCTCACCGACATCCTGCCCACGGGCTACATGGGGGCGGAGCTCGCGGAGGTCTCGCCGGGAGACACGGTGGTCGTCTTCGGCTGCGGTCCCGTGGGAACGTTCGCGCAGATGTGCGCCCGGCTCTGCGGCGCCGCGCGCGTGATCGCGGTCGATCCGGACGAGCAGCGCCTCGCCCGCGCCCGTGAGCGCGGCTGCGAGACCGTCAACCCGTCCAAGAGCAATCTCGGCGAGTACGTGCTGAACGCCACCGGCGGGCTCGGCGCCGATGCCACGATCGAAGCGGTCGGACGTGGCGATCTGATCACGCAGGCGGCGATGCTGACGCGCGCGGGAGGGCGCATCGCTGTCATTGGCGTGGTGGCCGAGCCCCTCGTGCAGATCCCGTGGATTCTCTTCTTCATGAAGAATCTCACCGTCCGCACCGGGCTCGTGAACCCGCAGGTCCACATCCCGCGGCTGCTGCCGCTGATCGAGCAGGGACGGCTCGACCCGACCTGCATCATCACGCACCGCCTACCGCTCTCGGCGGGCGTGCACGGCTACGAGATCTTCGCCGGACACCAGGAGAACGTGCTGAAGGTGGTGCTGGAGGCGTAGCCTGCTCGGGGGTTACTGCAGGCCGACGATCTCGCCGTCCTCTACGTCGATTCTCTCCGCGAGGGGACGTCGCGGCAGGCCCGGCATGCGCAGGATGTCTCCCGTCAGCACCACCAGGAAGCCGGCGCCTGCGCTGATCTGGATCGCGCGCACGTGCACGTCGAAGTGCCGGGGCCGGCCGTGCAGATGGGGATCGTCGGAGAGGGAGGCCGGTGTCTTCGCGATGCACACCGGCAGATGGGCATGGCCGAGCCGCTCCAGCTCCTCGAGGTCGCGCTCAGCTGCCTTCCCGAGAACGACCCGCTCGGCGCCATACATCTTCTGCGCCACCGCCAGGATCTTCTCCGGAACGGAATCGCCGGGCTGATAGAGCGGACGAAAGGGGCGGCTGAGGCGCTCGGCATGCGCCATGACCGCACGCGCAAGATCGAGGGCTCCCTCGCCGCCGCGGACGAAGTGGTCGGAGACGGCAAAGGGCACGTCCAGCGCGGCACACCCACGCCGCACCGCACGAATCTCGTCCTCGGTGTCGGTGGCAAAGCGGTTGAGCGCCACCACGGGCGACTCTCCGAAGCAGCGGATGCTCTCCACGTGCTTCTCGAGATTCGGCAGGCCGCGTTCGACGGCCTCCGCATCCGGCAGGTCGAGCGCCCGGCGCGCGAGCCCGCCGTGCATCTTGAGCGCACGCACCGTCGCAACGAGCACGACGCAGGCGGTGTCGAGACCGGCGCTCGTACACTTGATGTCGAAGAACTTCTCTGCGCCGAGGTCGAAGCCGAAGCCGGCCTCGGTGATCGCCCAGTCGGCATGCTGCAGCGCCATGCGCGTCGCCAGCACCGAGTTGCAGCCGTGGGCGATGTTCGCGAAGGGGCCTCCGTGCACGAAGGCCGGCGTGCCCTCCGCGGTGCGCACGAGATTTGGCCGCAGCGCGTCGCGCAGCAGGGCGAGCATCGCGCCGGCCGCGCGGAGCTGGCCGGCGGTGACGGGCTTGCCGTCCACGTCGAAGCCCACGAGCGTGCGTTCGAGGCGGCGGCGCAGATCCTCCTCGCCCTCCGCCAGACAGAGCATCGCCATCACCTCGGAGGCCGCCGTGATGTCGAAGCCGGTTTCGCGCGGAACGCTCTCACCGCCGAGCCCCACG
>CAYOIG010000065.1:0-10450 GCA_964403915.1 uncultured Myxococcaceae bacterium | reverse complement strand
CGAACCGTGCGTGGGCTACCAGCAGCTTGGCGTCGCAGTTCTCGACGATGTACTCGATCTCGTCCCGCTGCAGATGCCAGTTGACGGGCGTGAAGAAGAGCCCCACGCGATGGCAGGCCCAGTAGAGATCGAAGAAGACGTCGTCGTTGGCGAGGTACGCCGCGACACAGTCGCCCGGCTCGAGGCCGAGCCCGCGGAGCACGTGCCCGAGGCGGCGCGAGCGCTGCTCGAGCTCGCCGTAGGAGATCGTGTGCTCCCCATGTCCGTAGATGAGCGCCGTACGGTCCGGATGCTTCTCGGCGATGGTGGCGACGGTCGTCACGGGGCCTGTCTCCTCTCGCGCGGGTTGAGCCCGCGGCTATGCTGGCGCGGTAGCATGCCACAGGGGGAGTGCCGGATGGGTCGGAGCACGGCGGCGGGCCCTGCAGTCCGCGCTCGTCACCGCGCGAGCGCCGTCCGCCGGAGCGGCGCGTGACGGCGAGCCCGCTGGCCGGCAAGCTGCCCCCGCGCAGCCTGCTCGCAAACGTGCCGCGGCTGGTGACGGCCTACTACGCCGGGCGGCCCGATCCCGCGATCCCCGCGCAGCGCGTGGCGTTCGGCACTTCGGGCCACCGCGGCTCGTCCCTGCACGACGCCTTCAACGAGGCGCACATTCTCGCGATGACGCAGGCCATCTGCGAGCATCGTCGCGCGCAGGGGATCGGCGGCCCCCTCTTCCTCGGCATCGACACGCATGCCCTCTCGGAGCCAGCGCGCGCCACGGCGCTCGAAGTGCTCGCCGCGTACGGGGTCGAGGTTCGCATCGATGCCGCGGACGGCTACACGCCGACGCCGGTCGTCTCCCACGCCATCCTCGTCCACAACCGCGGTCGCAAGACGGGCCTCGCGGACGGCATCGTCGTCACGCCCTCCCACAACCCGCCCGAGGACGGCGGCTTCAAATACAACCCGCCGAACGGTGGGCCGGCCGACACCGACGTCACGGGCTGGATCGAGACGCGCGCCAATGAGCTGCTCGCGGACGCGCTCGGGAGCGTCTCGCGGATTCCCCTCGAACGGGCGCTGCGGGCTCCGACCACGAAGCGACACGATTTCGTGTCGTCCTACGTGGACGACCTCGGTGCCGTTATCGACATGGACGCGATCCGCGGCGCGAAGCTCCGAATCGGCGCCGATCCGCTCGGGGGCGCCGGCGTGGCCTACTGGGGGCCGATCTCGGAGCGCTGGGGCTTCGCCGTCGACGTGGTGAGCGACATCGTCGATCCCACCTTCTCGTTCATGTGCGTCGACTGGGACGGCAAGATCCGCATGGACTGCTCCTCCCCCTTCGCCATGGCCGGGCTGGTCGCCCTGCGCGAGCGCTTCGACGTCGCCTTCGCCAACGACACCGATCACGACCGGCACGGCATCGTGACCCGCAGCGCCGGTCTGCTGAATCCGAACCACTATCTCGCGGTGGCGATCGACTATCTCTTCCGCAGCCGCCCCGGCTGGCGTGCCGATGCCGCCGTCGGCAAGACGCTCGTCTCGAGCTCGATCCTCGACCGCGTCGCGGCGCGTCTCGGCCGCCGCCTCGTCGAGGTGCCGGTGGGCTTCAAGTGGTTCGTTGAGGGTCTGCTCGACGGCAGCCTCGGCTTCGGCGGCGAGGAGAGCGCGGGAGCCTCCTGCCTGCGCCGGGACGGCAGCGTCTGGACCACGGACAAGGACGGCATCCTGCTCGACCTCGTTGCCTGCGAGATCACGGCGCGGACGGGACGCGATCCCGGAGAGCTCTACGCCGCGATGACGAAGGATCTCGGCGACCCGGTCTACGAGCGCATCGACGCGCCGGCGACGCCCGAGCAGAAGGAGCGTCTGAAGCGCCTCTCGCCCGAAGCCGTCGTCGCACGCGAGCTGGCAGGAGAGAAGATCGAGGCGACGCTCACGAAGGCGCCCGGCAACGGCGCGGTATTCGGCGGCCTCAAGGTAACGACCGCGAGCGGATGGTTCGCTGCGCGTCCGTCCGGCACCGAGAACGTGTACAAGATCTATGCGGAGAGCTTCCGGGGTCGCGAGCATCTCCAGCGCATCCAGGACGAGGCCCGGGCGCTGGTGTCGCGAGCGCTCACCGGCTAGCACGAGGTAGATCGCGTGCCGAAGCACCAGCCCGCCATGCCGTATCTGCTGCCCGAGGTCCCGGAGGGGCTCGAGCAGCTGCCGGAGCTCGCCCTCGACCTCCTGATCGGTACGCGCCCCGGAGCGGGCGCGGGCTGGAGCCAGCTCGACCCCGAGCTGTGGCACGCCACGCACAACCCCTGGCTGATGCTCCAGATCGCCTCGCGCACCGCCCTCGCCGAGGTGGCGGGCGATCCCGTCCGCTTGCGGAGCATTCAGGCGGCGATGCGCGCGTATCAGGCCGAGCTCGACGCACCTGGCTGGCTGCAGCGCACCCACGCCCGTGAGCAGCTCGGCGTGGTGGCCTATCTCAGCATGGAGTTCGGGCTCTCCGAAGCGCTGCCGATCTACTCCGGCGGTCTCGGCAACGTGGCCGGGGACCAGCTCAAGAGCGCGAGCGATCTCGGCGTCCCGGTGGTCGGCGTGGGCCTGCTCTACCAGCAGGGCTACTTCCGGCAGGTGCTCGACGCCGACGGCGGACAGCAGGAGTTCTACCCCTACAACGACCCCGCACAGCTTCCGGTGGTGCCGCTGCGCGACCAGAGCGGTGAGTGGGTGCGGATCGATCTCGGCTCGGGGGGGCGCCGCTTCTGGCTCCGCGCCTGGGAGGTGCGCGTGGGCCGCGTGCGCCTGCTGCTGCTCGACAGCAACGATCCCGTCAATCCCCCCGCCGACCGCGGCGTCACGAGCGAGCTCTACGGCGGCGACAGCCGGCTGCGACTCGAGCAGGAGATCGTGCTCGGCATCGGCGGCTGGCGCCTGCTGCGCCGCCTCGGGATCGATCCCGAGGTCTGTCACTTGAACGAAGGGCATGCCGCGTTCGCCGTGCTCGAGCGGGCGCGCTTCTTCATGCAGGAGGCCGGTGTCGACTTCGAGACCGCGCTCAGCGTGACGCGTGCCGGCAACCTCTTCACGACCCACACGCCCGTCGCGGCCGGCTTCGACCGCTACGAGCCGGGCCTCGTCGCGCGCTATCTCGGCCACTACGCCCGTGAGCGGCTCGGCGTGGGCATCGAGCGCGTGCTCGGCCTCGGGCGCGAGAACCCCCGAGACGCCGCGGAGCCCCTCAACATGGCCCTGCTCGCCATCCGAGGAAGCGGCGCGGTGAACGGTGTGAGCCGGCTCCACGGCAGCGTGAGCCGCAGCCTGTTTCGCTCGCTCTTTCCGCGCTGGCCGCTGCACGAGGTGCCGATCGGGCACGTCACCAACGGCGTCCACCAGCGCTCGTGGGTCTCGCCGGCGGCGGCGGCGATCTGGACCGAGGCCTGCTGCCCCGACGTCTTCGAGCGCTGCGCGGGCGATGCGGACGTCGAGCTCGACCGCGTCGCCGACGAACGCCTTTGGCAGATGCGGGCCGAGAACCGGCAGGAGCTCGTCCGCTTCGTGCGCCGCCGCTTCGAGCGGCAGGCCGCACAGCAGGACATCTCCGCCGAGAGGCTTCCCGATGTCTCGCGCCTGCTCGACCCCAACGTGCTGACGCTCGGCTTCGCGCGCCGTTTCGCGACCTACAAGCGCCCGAACCTGCTGCTCCACGATCCAGACCGTCTGGCGCGAATTCTCCTGCATCCGAACCGGCCGGCGCAGATCGTGATCGCCGGCAAGGCCCATCCGGCGGATGCGCCGGGCAAAGCGCTGGTGCGCGAGTGGGTGCGCTTCACGCAGCGCCCCGACATCCGCGATCGCTGCGTCTTTCTCGCCGACTACGACATGGCGCTGGCGGAGCACCTGGTGCAGGGCGTGGACGTGTGGATCAACAACCCCCGGCGCCCCTTCGAGGCCAGTGGCACGAGCGGCATGAAGGTGCTGGTGAACGGCGGCCTCAACCTCTCCGAGCTCGATGGCTGGTGGGCGGAGGCCTACGCCCCGGACGTGGGCTGGGCGCTCGGCGACGGCAACGAGCACGGCGAAGATCCTGCGTGGGATGCCGCAGAGGCCGAGACGCTCTACCAGATCCTCGAGGAGCAGGTCGCGCCGGCTTACTACGACCGCGACGCCTGCGGGGTTCCGCCGCGCTGGGTCACCCTCCTGCGCCACAGCATGATGCGCCTCGCGCCGCGCTTTTCGAGCCAGCGCACGGTGCGCGAGTACACGGAGCACTACTACCTTCCCGCAGCGCGCGCCTACCGAGCGCGGGCCGCTGCGGGCGGGAAGCGCGGCGCCGAGATCCGCGCCTTCTGCGAGCGCATCGCCCGCCTCTGGCCCTCGCTCCGCTTCGGCCTGCTCCACGCGACGACCGAGGCTGGCCTGCACCGATTCAGGATCGAGGTCGATCTCGGCGAGCTCGCGCCGGACGACGTGCTCGTCGAGGCCTACGCCGATCCGCAGGATGGCGCCGCGTGCGAGCGGCACGCGCTGCTGCCCAAGGCGGCCGTCGCCGGCAGCATCAACGCATTCTTCTACGAGGGAGAGGCCGCGGAAGGCCGCCCGCTCGGTGACTACACCGTGCGGGCCCTGCCGGCGCATCCGGGCGTCTCGGTGCCGCTCGAGGCGCCGCAGATCCTCTGGCAGGGATAGAGATCGCCGCGCGGAGAAGTCCGCAGCGCCGCATGGTACCGTTGCCGCGCGCTCCGGACGGACGCCAGGAGACGAAGCATGGGAATCGACGAAGGCATCCTGCGCTCCCAGTGCGGAAGCACCCTCGAGACGTCCGACCTCGAGGGCTTCGGGCGCCGCGAGGAGGGCAAGGTTCGCGACAGCTACATCGCGGCCGGTCGCCGCTTGATCGTGGTGACCGATCGCGTGAGCTGCTTCGACGTGGTCGTGGGCACCCTCCCCTTCAAGGGGCAGGTGCTGAACCAGGTGGCGGCCTTCTGGTTCGAGAAGACGCGCGAGGTGGCGCCCAATCATCTGATCGCCGTGCCCGACCCCAATGCCTCCGTCGTGCGCGAGTGCCGCCCGCTGCCGATCGAGTTCGTGATGCGCGCGCACCTGACCGGCGTCACCTCCACCTCGATCTGGACGGCCTATGCGCGCGGCGAACGAGAGTACTGCGGCCACCGTCTGCCCGAGGGGCTGCGTCAGCACGAGGCCCTGCCCGAGCCGCTGCTCACGCCCACCACCAAGGCCGAAAAGGGCCAGCACGACGAGGTGATCTCGCGGGCCGGGATTCTCGCGCAGGGCCTCCTCGACGAGGAGACCTTCGATCGTGCGACGCGGCTCGTGCATCGTCTCTTCGCCGAGGGCCGGCGCTTTGCCGAGAGCCGCGGCCTGGTACTGGCGGACACCAAGTACGAGCTCGGCCTCGACGATCGCGGCGAGATCATCGTGATCGACGAGATCCACACACCCGACTCCTCCCGCTACTGGCTGCGCGAGAGCTTCGAGCGCGCGATGCGGGAGGGACGGAGCCCGACCGCGCTCGACAAGGAGTACGTCCGGCGCTGGCTCGTAGATCAGGGCTACCGCGGCCACGGAGCGCCTCCGCCGATCCCGGACGAGGTGCGCTGCGAGGCGGCGCGGCGCTACATCGAGGCCTACGAGCGCGTGACGGGCCTCGCGTTCGTGCCCGAATTCGAGCCCGTCGCGGAGCGCCTCGCGCGCAATCTGCGGCCCTGGGCGGCCTGACACCGTGCGCGTGCTCGTCGCCGGTGGCGCCGGCTACATCGGCTCCCACACGGCGAAGCGGCTGCACGAAACCGGGCATGAGGTCGTGCTCTACGACGACCTCTCACGTGGCCACCGCGAGGCCGCCGAGATCCTGGGCCTTCCGCTCGTAGCGGCCCCTCTCGCGGAGCGCGCGACGCTGGTCGCCGCCCTGCGCGAGCATCGCATCGACACGGTCATGCACTTTGCCGCCTATGCCTACGTGGGCGAGAGCACGCAGTCTCCCCTGCTCTACTACGACAACAACGTCGCCACGACGATCGGCGTGCTGCGCTGCATGCAGGAGGCCGGTGTTCGACGCTTCGTCTTCAGCAGCACCTGCGCCACCTACGGCGACCCCGAGCGCGTTCCCATCACGGAGCAGGCCGCGCAGCGGCCGGTCTCGCCCTACGGCTGGAGCAAGCTCATGGTCGAGCAGATCCTGCGCGACCACCTGGCCTCCGATCCCGGCTTCTGCTTCGCGGCGCTGCGCTACTTCAACGCCTGCGGCTGCGCCATGGACGGCAGCCTCGGCGAAGACCACGACCCCGAGACGCATCTCATCCCCTCGCTGCTCCAGGCCACGCTCGGCCTGCGCGAAGAGCTCGTCGTCTTCGGCACCGACTACCCGACGGCCGACGGCACCAACGTGCGCGACTACATCCACGTCGACGACCTCGCCGACGCCCACGTCGCCGCCATGACCCGGCTCGAGCCCGGCCAGGCCTTCTACTGCAACCTCGGCACCGGGCGCGGCTTCTCGGTGCGCGAGATCCTCGCGGCGGCGGAGCGGGTGACGGGCAGGCGCGTGCCCGTCCGCTTCGGTGAGCGACGTGCCGGCGATGCCGTCGCGCTCTTCGCCGACCCGTCGAGCGCGAAGGCGCTGCTCGGCTGGGAGGCGAAGCATCGCGATCCCGAGGCGATCATCGCGTCGGCGTGGCGCTGGATGCAGCAGCATCCCCGGGGCTACCGCAAGTAGCGCACGCCGCGATCCCTACCCCAGCATCTTCGGCGCCGTGATCAGGAAGGCCACGCCGCCTCCGGAGAGCGCGCCGGCGGCCAGCCGTCGTGCAAGAGACCACTCGGCCGGGAAGTAGAGAGCCCCGAGCACGATGCCTGCGAGGGTGCAGGCGGCGAGGATTGAGCTGATGACTGGATGACGGCGCAGCAGTGCGCCAGCGCGCGATCCGTCCCAGCGACCGCCGGGATCGGAAGAGGCTCCGGGTGACGTCATGCGCGCGCCCTCACTCGCGCCGCGATGCGGATGCCCAGCGCCGCGAGCACGGCGAGACTCGCGGGCAGGTAGGCAGGCGAGGCGAGGAACGCCGGGCCGTAGTTGAGCAAGAAGATCCCGAACAGGTACCAGACGCCAGCACGGTGCAGAAGCCTCCAGCGCGCGAGGCCGAGGCCGCGCACCGCGGCATCGTTCGACGTCAGGGTGAGCGCGAAGATGAAGAGATAGCCGAGGCCACCCCCGAAGAGCGTCACGTCGCTCGTCTTCGACCAGAAAGACTCCGGCCAGCGCGCGGCGAGCGTCACGATCGCCGCGAGGTGCAGGGCGTGGGAGACGGCGAACGAGACGCCGAGGTAGCGACGGTTGCGGAGCAGCCACGCCGTCGCATCGGTTCGCCAGAGCCGCCGAGCGCTCGAAGCCACGAACGCCGCAAGAAACAGCGCCAGCGAGGTGCGTGCGCTGGCGCGGATCAGCGCCCGGACGCCCTCCTCCTGCGCGCCGTCCGCGACGAGCACGATGCCCGCCATCACGGCGAGCGCGAACGCGCTCCCGCCGACGATCGGCCAGCCTTCGAGTCGACTCCGCCCCGCCACCGCTTCCCCTCGTGCGCTCGCGCCCGACCTCACGGGCCCGGAACGTGCGGCCGGACGCTACCGGATCGCCGCGAGACGGCCCTGCCCCCCGGCGAGACAGCGGCCGAGGTCGCCGGTACGCTGCGCTGCATGGAAATCCAGCGCTCCACCTATTGGCTCGCCTGGCTCGGCGCAGTCGCCTTGCTCGCCCTCTGCGCCGCGGCGCCTTTCGTCGCGGGCCCGGCGTCGACGCCCTACACCGATGCGGGGATCAGCGTCCTCTCGTTCGTGCTGGCGCTCCTCGCCGTCACCGCTGGCGTCGGCTCGATGGCGGTGCACGAGTCGCTGCTGCGTGCGGTCTGGGCCGGCACTCTCGATCCCCGGTCGGCGCCGGGCTCGATCCGGCTGCTGCGCTCTCTCACTGGCGCGTGGACCCTGTGTCTGGTGATCGGCGGTCTGGGCTTCGCCCTCGCCTGGGCCTCGGCGCAGCCGACTTCCGCATGGCCCTACCTTCTCGCGGCGACCGCCCTGCTCGCCTTCCACTCGCCGCGCGCGGCCGTCTTCGGTGCTTCGCGGCCGTAGTCGGCGGCACCGGCTCCGTGGCGGGGCTCAACGGGGCGTGATAGAAGGGCGAGCATGTCGTCGCACGGCTCGCTCGACCGGCTCTTGCGTCGGGCCCTGGCGGATCCCGAGATCCTTGCGGTGGTCTTGTTCGGCAGCGTGGCTCGGGGGGAGGCAACCGCCGGCTCCGATGTCGACGTGTGCCTCGTCCTCGAGGACGGGGCCGGCTCGGGGCGGCAGCGTGCGGACAAGCGCCTCGATTATCTGACGGAAGTGGATCTCGACGTCCAGGTATTCCAGGACCTGCCGCTCTACGTCCGCCCGCGCGTACTCGCCGAGGGCCGCGTGCTGTTCTGTCGCGACGAGGATCGCCTCTATGACGTGGCCTTCGCGACGATGCGCGCGTTCGCGCGCTTCGAGCGAACGTACCGGGCGTATCTCGACGAGGTCGCGCATGGTCGACCGTGATCGCGTGCTCGCGAAGCTCGACGAGATGCGCGGCTACGTGGCCGAGCTGCGTGCGATTGCACCCGCGAACCTGAGCGAATACCGGCGGATAGAGACGAAGCGGGCCTGTGAGCGCCTGGTGCAGATCGCCATCGAGTGCGTGATCGACGTCTGCCAGCTTCTCGTTTCGGGCCGCCGGCTGGGTCTTCCGGCCGAAGAAGACGACCTGTTCGACAAGCTCGAAGCCGCGGGAGTTCGCACGTCGGAGACCGCAGCTGTGGCGCGACGCATGCGGGGCTGCCGGAACATCCTCGTCCACGCATACGGACGCGTCAGCGACGAGATCGTGTTCGAGACGATTGATTCCCGTCTCGGCGACTTCGACGCCTTCGAGCGCGACGTGCTGTCGAGTCTCCGCTGACACCAGGAACCGGGGAGGCGCCTTCCTCTCCCCGATGCGAACTCGTCCAGCGGCCGCCGTGCCGGCTGCGGCGAAGGCGATCACCAGCGCGGATGCGGCTCACTCGCGGGGGAGATCGACCAGACGCGGACGCGATCGACGAACAGCGATTGATCTTGGTCGAGATCGAGAAAGCTCGTCTCGACGCCACCGGCCGTGAACGCGAGGCGATAGTTGTCGATCCACGAGACGAGCCCGAGCGCGTCGGCCGGTGCGGTGGCCGACGCGGCCACGGGGCGATCGTCGACGAAGAAGCTGACACCGCGTGCGGTCCACACGATCCCATAGTCGTGCCAGCGGCGCAGATCGACCGCGAGCGGCTGGAACAGCGCGGGCCGGCCGCGATCGAAGACGGTGGCCGCAAACAGGCCGAAGCCGAACGTCTCGGGGGAGATCGAGATGAACCATGCGTTGGTCATGCCGTCCGGCGCACCGTCGCCGCCGGTGCCGAGATTCCAGAAGCCGAATCCGCGCGTTCCGCGCCCACCGGGCGCCGAAACGCCGTTGTCGTCCGAGGCGCGTGCGCGGATTTCGAGCCGGTGCCCCGGCTTCCAGGGGAAGCCGCGCTCGTAGCCACGCCGGTAGTCGTTGATTTCGGCGTCCGAGTACGCTCCCGAGTGGCTCTCGGCCGTCACGGTGAATGCGGCCACGCCATCGCTCACCGCGGAACCACCGGTGCCGCTGCTCCACCAGTCCCACGGGCTCCTCCACGGCTCGTCCGGATCGAAATCGTCGAAGCCGTCGTCGATCACGAGCGCTTCGGAGCGGCTGTGCCGTGAGCGGAGCGCGAAGTCGCAGTCGTTCTCCGGATGCGCATCGGTCTCGGCGAGGGTGGTACACGCGGAGAGAAGGACGGGCTCGTCTCCCAAGCTCTCCGGGGCGGGCCGCTGCCAGCGAAACTGCACCCACGCAGAGCGCCGCGGCAGCAGCCGCTCCGGCACGGGGCCCGCGAGCGTGACGGTTCCAGCGGGAGATCCGTCCGACCAGCGCGCCAACAGCTCGACGCCGAGGATGTTCACCGGGAGCGGTGCAAGGTTGCGCAGGCGGACACGAACGGGCGCCGACACCGCGCGGAGGAGCGCGGGCGGCGCCAGGAGCGTCGTCTCCACGTCCGGCTCGGGCAGGAGGATGGGATCGATGAAGAAGTCTCCCGCACGGGCGGAGGGGCCGAGGCACAGCGCCAGAAGGGCACCGAGCCACGCGATCCGGCCCCGACGCGAGGGCGTGTCGCGCCACCGAACACCCCCGCTGTCGTGATCGACGCTCTGCCGCCGCATTGGGGTGATCATCCCACGATGCCTGGCGAGGATCAAGACGGGAGACGCCTGGCAAAGAGCAGCCGCAGCCGCCCACCGCTGCCTAGCGAACCTCGGTCAGCTCGAACGTCTCCCAGCCCCCGACGCGGTCGCTCGTGGCGGCGAGCAGGGAGTCGCCACCGAC
>CAYOIG010000064.1:0-5210 GCA_964403915.1 uncultured Myxococcaceae bacterium | reverse complement strand
CAGGCCGTGCAGGTGATGTCGATTCACAAGGCGAAGGGCCTCGGCTTCGCGCATACGTACGTCGTGCAGCTCCACAGGGAGTCTCGCGGCCGGAGTCGCGGCGACGAGCCCGCGCGCGCGGTTTGGCTCGGCGATGGCGTGGAGCTGCGCTTGCTGGGGCAGCGTACGCCCGGCTTCCTGGCCGTCGAAGCGACGGACGAGCAGACCGCCGCCGCGGAGCACGTGCGCCTGCTCTACGTGGCGATGACGCGCGCGAAGGAGCGGCTCGTGCTCGCCGGGCTCTGGCCCGAGGCGGGCAGCGCGGCAAAGATCGCGGCCAGCCACGTGGCGCTGCTGGGCGGGCGCGAGGCGGGCGTGCCGCCGCTCGACGAGAGTCTCGAGCAGCTACGGGAGCAACGCGGCGCCGATCGCCTCGAGACCCACGGAGCGCTCTGGGTCTTTCCTGCGCTGCGGGAAGCTGCGGTGCCGGTCGGCACAGACGAGATCGCCACGGAGAGCGAGGAGCCTGGCGCGGCGGCCCGCGCGGAGCTGGCCGCGGCGGATGCGGCACGCATCGCGGCTGCGCGTGCCGGCGCCCGCGTGCGGATGCAGCGGCGCTTCGGAGGCCCCGTCACGCAGGATTCGCACGAGTGGCAAGGCGAGCTGCTCGAGGCACGTCGCGACGAGCAGCAGACCAGGCCCTCTCGCGAAGCGCTGCCCGGTGGCAGCAGCATCGATCCCGTTGCCAGCGCAGTCGGCAGCGCGCTGCACCGCGCGCTCGAGCTGCTCGATCCGTCGCAGGGGCCAGAGAACGCGCGCGCCGCGCTGCAGGGCACGGCCGATCGTGTCCTGGCCAGCGCCGGGCTCGATGCCGGCTCGCTGGTGCAGGCCCGCGAGCGCGTCTGCCGGCTCATCGAGGGCTTCGTCGCGGGAGAGCTCTTCCGCAGGCTCGAGCGGATCGCGCCGCACATCCTCGCCCGGGAGCTGCCCGTGCTGCTGGCGCCGTCGGGGGGCGAGACCGGCCCTGCCGGCTACGTCGCCGGCCGGATCGATCTCGTCTATCGCGATCCCGAAACGGGCGAGCCCGTGGTCGCCGACTACAAGACCGGCCGCACCGAAGGGGAGGCGGGCATTCGGGAGGCGGCCGCTCGCTACGGCTCGCAGGGCGCGGCCTACGTTCGCGCGCTTCGCGATGCGCTCGGCCTCGCGCGCGATCCGCGCTTCGAGCTCTGGTTCCTGCACGCCGGGCGCATCGAGACGGCGGTCTGATCCGCGCCCGGCGGACGGTGAGCGTCGCGAGAAGCCCGCGACCCCTCCGGTGCGCGGGGCTTCACCCCCCGCCCGTTTCGCGCGGCCCGCGATCCTCCGGCGAGACGTTCGTGAAATCGGCCGGGCGCTTCTCGAAGAAGGCGCGGATCGCCTCGCGGTTCTCAGGGCTGCCCAAACGGCGCGCGAAGACCCGGTGCTCGCGCGCGAGCGCTGCACGCACGGCATCCTCGCGCGTCGCGAGCAGGAGCTGCTTGCTGTGACGCAGCGAGCCGAGGGGCTGCGCGGCGATGGCGGCGGCCTTTGCGCGGATCTCGGGCAGCAGCGCTTCCGGCGAGCACACGCGCGAGGCGAGGCCGATCTCGACTGCGCGCCGCGCGTCGATCCATTCGGCCGTGAACAGCACCTCCGCCGCGCGCTGCCAGCCGATCACGTACGGCAGCAGGAAGGTGCTCCCGGCCTCCGGCACGACGCCGAGCGGGATGAAGGGTGCGCGCAGCCGTGCGCCCTCGGCCACGAAGACGATGTCGCAGTGCAGCAGGAAGGTGAGCCCGATGCCGACGCCCACGCCGTTGACGGCGGCGAGCAGCGGCTTGTCGAAGCGGGTGAGGCGATCGATGAACGGCGGAAATCCGCGGTCCGGGCCGACGCCCGCGGGCGGCTTCGCCATCTCGCCGAGATCCTGTCCGCCCGTGAATGCCCCCGCGGCGCCCGTCACGATCACGGCGCGAATCGCGTCGCTCTCCTGCGCATCGCGCAGGGCGTCGCGCAGATCGTCCCACATCTGGAGGTTGAAGGCGTTGCGCTGGCGCGGGCGGTCGAGCGTGATCGTGAGAACGCCCTGCGAGAGCTCCTCCAGCACCGTGGCGCGCGGCATGCGAGGCCTCCTGTTCGCGAGATCGACCGGCGGCCACGCTAGCCCGGAAGCCGCGCCTCCGCCGCGCGCACGCGGGCCGTGAGCACCCGGAAGATCTCGAAGGCGATCTCGGGTTGATCGAGGATGAGCTCGCGCAGGCGACCTCCCTCCAGCACGAGGAGGCGCGACGCGCAGCTCGTCACCACGCTCGCGCTTCGCGGCCGATGATCGAGGATCGACATCTCTCCGAAGTAGCTGCCCGGCCCGAGCGTGTTGAGGCGCTGCGGGTGGTCGCCGCCATAGCCGCGCCACACGCCGACCTCGCCCTCGACTACGAGATAGAGATCCTCGCCGGGATCTCCCTCGCGCACGACACGCTCGCCTTCGACGTAGGGCTGCTCGTGGGTGAGCTTCTCGATGGCCTCGAGCTGCTCGAGGCTGAGATTCGAGAACAGCGCCACGCCACGCAGGAAGACCAGCCGTTCCATGAGTCGTGCCTCCTCGAGTGAATCGGGCCCGCCGCCACCCGCCGTGCGGGCGGCAGAGCGAAGCCAGCGCGTCGAGCCCCCCCGGGCTTCCGTGATCACCTCGCCGGCGCCATCGGGCCGCCGCACGAAGCTGCCGAGATGCGAGATCTTCTCCTCGATCGGAGCCGGCTCGAGGAGCAGCACGAGCTGCGCCGCGGCCTCGCGCTCACCGAGGTGCGACAGCACCTCGAGCGCCTCGAAGCGAAGACGCTCCGGTCCGAAGCGGATGGTGCGCTCGACGGTTCGCGCCACGGCCGCGTCCTCGAGCAGGCTCAGCACGCGAAACGCCAGCTTCAGCGCACTCGTCAAGGCATCGCTCTCGGCTGCGCGCAGAAATCGCAGGGCGAGAGGCCCGTGCTCGGGCAAGGCGCGGAGCGCGAGCAGCGCCTCCCACGCGCCGCGAACCGCGCTGCGCAGCTCCGCAGCCAGCCTGGCACGCGCGTCACGCGACCCGACCCTTTGCAGCACCTCGAGCGCGGCCTCCCGGCAGAGTCCGGTCTCCTCGGGTGCGAGCCTGCGGCGCGCGACCTCGGCGCCCGCCTCGCCGCACGAGACGACCGCCGCAACCGCCGCTCTGCGCACCTCGCCCGCGGCGTCGCCGAGGGCCCGGCCGAGCGCCTGCGTGGCACCGGGGCCGGCCGCAGCAAGGGCGCGGACTGCGGCCGTGCGCACGCGGACGTCGGCGTCGCCGAGAGCGCGCTCGAGCTGGAGCCGATCGGGCACGAAGGGCTCCGGATGTCGCCCGGCGTAGCCGAGCGCTGCCGCCCGCACGCGCTGGTCGGCATCGGCGAGCCGCGCCCGCGCTTCGTCTGCGAGGCCGGGAGGCAGCACGTCGAGGGCCGCCGCCGCGCGCACGGGGTTTGCCTCCCGCAGCATCGCCCGCAGAGCGGGCTCTCCGGCTGCTCCGAGGCGCGCCGCGGCGCCAGCTGCGATCGCCGGAAGGGGATCGCTCTGCAGCGCACGGAGGTGGGTGGCGAAGGCGTCTGCGGCCGTTGTCTCCGCCGGCAGGGCGCGCAGGGCCGCGAGCCGCACGCCCGCCACGGGGTCGCAGAGCGCTGCCACGAGGGCGCTCTCCGGAACGCCCGCCCCGCCGGCGTTCGTCAGGGCATCGATGCAGGCGGCGCGCAGCGCCGCACGCTCGTGGCGCAGCGCCGCACGTAGCGGGCCCTCGAAGCCCCGCGCCGCGAGGAAGGGGGCGAGCTCGACGAGGATGCGAAGGGCACCCTCGTCGGGGGTGCAAACGAGCTGCTCCCACAGGTCTGCCAGCCGCGAGACCTCGCCGCGTCCGAGCTCGCCGCCGATGGCGCCCAGATCGAGACGTCCGGCGCGCAGCTCGTCGACCAGCGAGCCCACGTACGCGCGCCGCATCTTCAGATGACCGAGCAGGTAGGCGAGCGCCAGCACGCCACCGAAGAGTGCGAGCCGCGCCGGTTCAAAATCGTGCGCCACCAGCAGCGCCGCGCCCGCCAGCGAGAGCGCCGCCTGGACCACGACACCGCCGAGAAAAGCTCCGGCCCGCGCGGCGAGGCGTGCAGGAAGGGCCTCGTACACGAGACTGCGTACGGGCGAGGCCAGCGCGTTCTCCAGAACCTCGGCATTGACGCGCGCCGCGATCGCGATCGGAAGCTGCTGCGAGACCGCGAGGCCCATCGAGAAGCCGAACGAGAGCACGGGATGGATGAGGTTTGCGCTCGGCACGCCGAGGCGTGCGATCAGCGCCGGAACGATCCAGAGCGGGAGCACCACCTGCGCGAGATTCGCGGCCGCGAGGTACGAGCCCAGGAACGAGGCGAGCGCGCGCTCGTCCGGAAACGAGCTCGCAATGCTCTGCGAGTAGAGCAGGCGCGTGACCGTCAGCGTCCCGATCATCAGCACGGCCGAGACCACCAGCAGGCGGCCGAGGGTCGAGCGCCGCAGGATGCGGGCCGCCGAGCGTGCGCCGTCGAGCGAGCGCGCATCCTCTTCGAGGCCGAGCGGGGCCCAGCGCCGGATGCGGCCCCGTGCGGCGCGCAGCCAGACCAGGATCGCGAAGAGCAACAGGCTCCAGGCCGCTACCAGCGCTTCGGCCGGGAGCAGGCGGCTGAGGCCCACGGCGAGCGCACCTCCCGCTGCGGCGCCAACGCTCACGCCCGCCGTGAAGAGCGGTGTGACGCGCTTCGACGCGAGTCGATCGAAGCAGTCGCCTGCCAGCTCCGAGAAGTGGCCGAGAAGGATCGCCTGGGACGCGATCAGCAGGCAGAGCAGGGCCGTCGGCGCGGCGGGTGCTTGCAGCCAGACGGCGGCAGCGCCCGCCGCCGAGAGCAGGACGGCGATGGCGAGCAGCTCGACCAGCACGTCGTCGTTGCGCGCCTTTCCCACGCGGATGGCGTAGGCGAGCGAAGCGGCAGTCGTCACGAGGGAGGCCAGCACGAAGGTGGCCGGCAGCGCATCCGCTCCGACGCGGGAGAGAAAGAGGCTCTCGGCGGCGATCGTGCCGACCGTCTGCGCCAGCGCGAGGGCCCCGCCGAGGCCGAGGAAGAGGCCGAAGCGCTCGCGCTCGCGGGGGCGGACGGCCGGCAGGATGCGCCAGACGAGCTCCAAGG
>CAYOIG010000063.1:0-7536 GCA_964403915.1 uncultured Myxococcaceae bacterium | reverse complement strand
CCCCAGATCGCTCCGACGATCCCGAACGGGATCGCGCTCATGATCAGGAAGGGCTGCGTCCACGAGCGGAGCGGGATCGCGAGAAGCGCGAAGATCGCCAGCAGCGCCGTCACGAATGCCCCTCGCATCACCTCGAGCGTGTCGTTCTGCTCGCGCTGCTCACCCTCGAGCCCGTAGGAGACCCCGCGATGCTCGGCGAGTATGGCCGGCAAGGCCTCGGCGCGAAGGCTCTCCAGCACTTCGTTCGGATTCGCGCGCGAGAGGTCGACCTCGGCCATCACGTGGATCACGCGGCGGCGATCCGAACGCTTGATCGTCGAGGTGCCGGGGCCGAGCTCGGCGCGGGCGACCGAGGCGAAGGGGACCGCGGTCCCGTCGGGCAGGCGAATCCGCATCGCCTCGAGGTCTCCGAGCGAGCGACGTGCCTCCTCGGGGAAGCGCACCATGACCTTCACGTCGTCCTGCCCGCGCTGGATCCGCTGCGCCTCCTCGCCGTAGAACGCCTGTCGCACCTGACGCGCGAGATCGCGGAGCGTGAGCCCCGAAGCCTCCGCCGCCGGGAGAATCGAGAGGCGAAGCTCGCGCTTTCCTTCGCGGAAGCTATCGGAGACGTCGTAGACGCCATCGTAATCGCGCAGCTTCGCCTTGAGCGCCGCGGCTGCCGAGCGGAGCTCGGCGACGTCGGCGCCCTCGAGCTGCAGGTCGATTGCCTTGCCCGTCGAGAAGAGCGCCGCTGTGAAGGTGAGCTCGACGGCGTCGGGGATCTCGCCGACTCTCTCACGCCAGCGTCGCGCCACTTCTTCGCTCGTGACGTCGCGCATCTCCGAGGGAACGAGCATCACGTTCACCTCGCCGAGATGTGCGGCTCCCGCCCCCGACTTCGACTCGCTCGCGTCCCTCGACTGTCGCTGCCGGAAGGGCTGCTCGCCGACCGTCGCGAGCACGTGCTCGAAGACCGAGTCGCGCTCTTCGTCCTCGGCGTCGATCTCGCCGCGGAGCTCCTCTGCGGCAGCGGCGATTCGCTCCACCGCTATTCGCGTCACATCGGCCGAGGTGCCTTCGGGCATGGTCAGGAGCGCGACCACGTTGTCGCCCTCGACGGCCGGGAAGAAGACGAAGCGGATGTGGCCGCCGGCCACGTACGCGAGGCTCACGATCAGTACCGAGGTGCCGATCGCGAGCGTGAGCCAGCGCCAGGCGATGGCCCGCTCGAGGAAGGGGCCGTAGACCGTCGCGAGGAAGCGCTGGAGCCCGCGCGAGACGGCGTCCTGCACGCCGCGAAGCCGGCGTCCGAGAGCGTTCGCCTGCTTCGACTCGTCGTCGCCCGCGTGCGCGAGGTGGTAGGGAAGGCAGAGCTTCGACTCGATCAGCGAAACCGTGAGCGCCGAGATCACGACGATGGGGATCGTCACCGAGAGCTTCCCGAAGGTCCCGGGCAGTGTGAGCAGCGGAAGGAAGGCCGCCACCGTCGTGAGCATGCCGAAGGTGACGGGAGTCGAGACCTCCTGCGTGCCCTCGATCGCGGCCCGCTCGGGATCGACCCCTTCCGTCTGGAGGCGGTAGACGTTCTCGCCCGTCACGATCGCGTCGTCGACGAGGATACCGATCACGAGGATGAAGGCGAAGAGCGACAGCAGGTTCACCGTCACGCCGAGCTGCGGCATCAGCCAGAGAGCACCGAGCACCGAGACGGGAACTCCTGCGGCCACCCAGAGAGCGATGCGGAGCCGGAGGAAGAGTGCGAGCGAGATCAGGACGAGCAGGAACCCCTGCATGCCGTTGTTGATGAGCGTGTCGCGCCGCGCCTCGAGGAGCCGCGTATCGTCGTTCCAGACGGTGAGCGAGATGCCCTCGGGAAGCCGCCCCTGCATCGACGCGACGTAATCTCGCACCGTGCCCGAGATGTCGGGCGCGCTCTGCGCTCCGACCCGGTAGACCTCGACGAGCACGGATGGCTCGCCATCGAAACGCGCTTCGAGGTCCGCGTCGGCGAAGGCATCCCGGACCGTCGCGACGTCGCGCACGCGAAGGCGGGTGCCGTCGGGGCGGTTCACGACGGGGAGGTCCTCGAACTCCTCTCCCCGATACGCCTGCCCCTTGGTTCGGAGCAGGATCTCGCCTTCACGGCCGCGGATCAATCCTCCCGGAAGATCGAGCGACGATCGAGAGACCGCCTGTGCGACCTGATCGAAGCTCAGCCCGTAGCGCTGCAGCGCCTCCTCCGAGACCTCGATCGAGACTTCGAAGGGCCGGTCGGCAACGAGCTCTGCCTGCGTGATGCCCGGGAGCGTCGTGATCTCGTCGCGAACGCGCTGTCCGAGCGTCTTGAGCGTCCGCTCGTCGGCGTCTCCGGAAACCGCGACGGTCAGCACGGCGCGCCGGAGCAGTAGCTCTTCGACGGTCGGCTTCTCGGCCTCCTCGGGGAAGGTGTCGATTGCGTCGACACGGTTCTTCACGTCGTCGAGCACGCGCGAAACCTCGGCGTCGTCCATCAGCTCGACCACGACCACGCCGGCACCTTCGGCGGCGGTGGATCGGATCCGCTTCACGCCGTCGACGCCCTGGAGCTGCTCTTCGATCCGGGCGACGATCGATTCCTCGATCTCCTCCGGAGAGGCGCCCGGGTACTCGACGGCGACCGAGACGAGCCCGCTGTCGACCTCGGGGAAGATCTCCTGCTTGATCTTCCCGATCGTGAGGAGCCCGGCGACCACGATCGAGACGAAGAGGAGGTTCGCTGCGACGCCGTTGCGGGCGAACCAGGCGATCATCGAGTTCATGGCGCGAGGATCTTTTCCGCGCTCGACGCCGGGAGGGCTTCGGAGCCGGCTGCCGTGCGAACGGCCATCCCCTCGGTTGCGGCAGCGAGTGAAGACACCATCACGCGCTCGCCGGCTGCGAGGCCCTCACCGACCACCACCGAATCACGGTCGAGGCGCAGCAGCTCGACCTCCCGGCGGCGAAGCCTCCCCTCTGCGTCGACGACGAAGACGCTCCGGTCGTCGCGGAGCGCCACGCGCGGGAGCACCGCCGCCGACTTCACGTTCCGTCCCGCCACCTCGGCCGTCACGAAAAGGCCAGGAGAGAGCGGGGGGCCGGCTTCCGATCCGCCGGCCAGGCGGAACGGATCGTCGACGCGAACCACTGCCTGCACCGTCCGCGTGAGGGGATCGATGGATCCTTCGGTGCGAACGATGTGTCCCGTCCACGTGTGGTGCTCGCCACCGATCGTCGCGTGGATACGGACGGGAGGACCGGACGCGGCGCCTGCGGCAACGGGCTGGAGCGGAAGGTCGACGAAGGCGAGCTCGGAGGTCGGGATCGGGAGCGCGATCTCCGCGTAATCGGTGGCGTAGATCCGACCGAGCGCCGTGCCGCGAGCGACGTACTGGCCGACGTCGGCGCGAGCGTCGCGAACGCGCCCCGCGTAAGGCGACCGGATCTCGGTCCGCTCGAGCTCGAGCCGCGCCTGCGAAAGGGCTGCGCGAGCCTCGCGAACCGCCGCCTCGGCCGAGCGCGCCGAGTGCGTCGCCTCGTCGAGCGCGGATTCGGAGACGGCCTCGCGCGACGCTAGCTCCTGACGCCGTCCGAGGGTTCGAAGCGCGAGCTCGGCCTGGCTCTCACTTCGGAGGAGCTGCGCCTCGGCTCGCTCGAGCGCAGTTTCGTAATCGCGCCGGTCGAGACGGAGCAGCGGCTCTCCCGCGGCGAAGAAGCCTCCCGAGGCGAAGCTCGGCGAGATCCACACCACGCGGCCCGACGCTTCGGAGACGAGATCGCTCTCGGTCCTCGGCTGCACGGTTCCCTGCGCCTCGACCGTGAGAGTCATCGGCTCGGGAGACGCCGCGACCACGCGAACCAGCGGCGCCACGATCTCGGGAGATCGCGCTTCGACGACGGGGCGCATCGCGACGAGCACGCCGGCGATCGCGATTCCGAAGGCCAGTACCGCGAGCGGCAGGAGCCAGCGGAGCCGGCGCGCCCTGCGCGCGGCTTTCGCGGCGGGTTCGGTGCGACTGGACTCGCGGTCCGTCGCTGCACGCACGAGTGCATCGAGGCGGCCATCGGAGGTCATGACACATCTCCTCGGGAGGGGGAGTTCGGCTGATCGGAAGCTCTTGACGCCGCGGCCGGCGCCCGAAAGCCAGTGGAGAGGAAAACGATCATTCGCTGGAGGAGCGCATCCGGGTCGTCGTCGGGAAGAGACTGCGGGAGCGACACACTACGATGTCTCCATGCGAGAGCGTGCGTCATCACGCCGAGCGTCCAGCGGAAGCGCTCGTGCACGAGGGCGGGATCGAGGCTCGGAAGGGCCTCGCCGAGCGCGTCGAGAAAGGCCTCTCCCGTTTCGCGGAAGTGCTCGAAGACGGCGGCCTCGAGCCGCTCGGGCTCCTCGATCTCGCAGCGAGCCAGAATCCGCGTGATCCGCTCTACGGCGGCGGCGTCGTCGTGGAAGTGACGGAAGACGGGTTCGAGGAGCGCCTCGAGGAGCGCCGGAACCGAAGGAGCGGCGGGGGCGCACGCGCGCCGGAGCGCTTCGAGGCGGCGGAGCCTCTCGCCGTTGACGGGCCCGATGCGCCGCGTGAGGACCGCGTCGAGAAGCGCCTCCTTGCCACCGAAGTGGTAGTGGACGGCGGCAAGATTCACGCCGGCTGCCGCCGTGATCGCGCGGACCGAGGTCGCGCCGAAGCCCTGCTCTGCGAAGCAGGTCTCCGCCGCATCGAGGATGCGCTCGCGCGTCGCTTCGCCGGGAGCCGAAGGGCGGGAGTTCGCGCCGGTCATGTGAGTCCACGTCGGGTCAAGGGTCCGTCCGGCGTGGGCGCGCTCCAACGAACGTTTGAATCGTACGTATCAATTCCGGGATTGCAATATCCCCGCGGGGTGCGCGACCTCGCCGATGGCGACGTGCACATCCCACCCGGCGTCGGCGACCGATCTGCGAACACGCAGCCATTGCCCCGGTAGGTGTGGTTGCGCTGACCGGACGATCTCGTCAGCCAGATGCGCGTCCCGACCGCGACGACACGGCGCCGATCCAGCCGATCTTCGCGTCTTGGCTCATCGTGTCTGGTCGCGCCTACTCGAGCAGGCTCCGCAGCATCCACGCGGTCTTCTCGTGGACCTGCATGCGCTGCGTGAGCAGGTCGCAGGTCGGCTGGTCGCTGGCTCCATCGGCAGCCTTGAAGACCTCGCGGGCCGTGCGCGCCACCGTCTCGTGCGCCTCGACGAGCAAGCGAATCATGTCCTGTGCCTTCGGCACCCCGGACTGTTCCTTGATCGCCGAGAGCTCGCTGAACTGTCTGTACGTTCCGGGAGCGGGAAAGCCGAGGGCTCGGATGCGCTCCGCGATGAGATCCACCGCCAGCGCCAGCTCGTTGTACTGCACCTCGAACATGAGGTGCAGCGTCTGGAACATGGGGCCTGTGACGTTCCAGTGGAAGTTGTGGGTCTCGAGGTACAGCGTGTACGAGTCTGCGAGCACACGCGAGAGCCCGCCCGCGATCTCCTGGCGCTCGTTGGCTTCGATGCCGATGTCGATTTTCATCGCCTTCTCCTTGTCGTGCTTCAGGCCCGGACGGCCAGGTCGAAGCGGTCGAGGTTCATCACCTTATCCCACGCTGCCACGAAGTCGCGTACGAACTTCTGCTCGGCGTCTGCACAGGCATAGACCTCCGCGAGGGCCCGCAGCTGGGAGTTCGAGCCGAAGACGAGGTCGACACGGGTGGCCGTCCACTTCAGCGCGCCCGTGGCCCGGTCGCGTCCTTCGAACACTTCCCCGGCCTCCGAGGTCGCCTTCCACGTCGTGCCCATGTCGAGCAGGTTGACGTAGAAGTCGTTGGTGAGTGTCCCGGGGCGCTTCGTGAACACGCCGTGCTGCGACTGGCCGACGTTCGCGTTCAGCGCACGCATGCCCCCGACCAGGGCGGTCATCTCGGGAGCGGTCAACGTCAGGAGCTGCGCACGATCTACCAGCATCGCCTCTGCAGCGCCGTTGACGCCGGTCTTGCGGTAGTTGCGGAAGCCATCCGCGATCGGCTCCAGGACCGAGAACGAGTCGATGTCGGTCTGTTCCGGCGACGCATCCGTGCGACCGGGCGTGAACGGAACCCGGACGTGGTGTCCGGCGTTCTTCGCAGCCTGCTCGACAGCAGCGCAGCCACCGAGGACGATCAAATCGGCGAGGGAGACCTTCTTGCCTCCGTTCTGCGCCGCGTTGAAATCCCGCTGGATGCGCTCGAGAACCCCGAGCACCCGCGCGAGCTGAGCCGGCTGATTGACCTCCCAGCTCTTCTGGGGCGCGAAGCGAATGCGCGCCCCGTTCGCACCGCCGCGCTTGTCGGAGCCGCGGAACGTGGCTGCTGACGCCCACGCGGTCGAAACCAACTCCGAGACGCCCAGCCCGGAAGCCAGGATCTTCGACTCGAGAGCGACGATGTCCTGGGCGTCGACGAGCAGATGGTCGACGGTTGGAACGGGGTCCTGCCAGATGAGCACCTCGGCCGGGACCTTCGGCCCCAGGTAGCGAGCGCGCGGACCCATGTCGCGGTGGGTCAGCTTGAACCACGCTCGCGCGAACGCGTCTGCGAACTGCTCGGGGTGCTGGTGGAAGCGACGCGAGATGGGCTCGTAGATCGGGGCCATGCGCAGCGCGAGGTCCGCCGTGGTCATCATGGGCGGGTGGCGCTTCGCCGGATCGTGCGCGTCCGGCACCAGCGTCGCGGCGGCGGGATCGGTTGGAATCCACTGCCACGCGCCGGCGGGGCTCTTCACGACCTGCCATTCGTAGCCGAAGAGCGTGTCGAAGTATCCGCTATCCCATTTGGTGGGATTCGGCTTCCACGCACCTTCGATCCCGCTCGTCGTCGTGTGCACGCCCTTGCCGCTGCCAAAGGCGTTCTTCCAGCCGAGGCCCATCTCCTCGATGGGCGCGCCCTCGGGCTCGCGGCCGACGAGCGCCGGATCGCCCGCGCCGTGGGCCTTGCCGAAGGTGTGTCCGCCCGCGACCAGCGCAACGGTCTCCTCGTCGTTCATGGCCATACGCGCGAAGGTCTCGCGGATGTCCCGGCCCGACGCGTCCGGATCGGGCTTTCCGTTCGGGCCTTCCGGGTTGACGTAGATGAGGCCCATCTGCACGGCAGCCAGCGGATTCGTCAGTTCCCGGGCCCCCGAATGGCGCTCGTCACCGAGCCAGGTGGCCTCGTTGCCCCAGTAGATGTCTTCTTCGGGCTCCCAGAGGTCGACGCGCCCGCCGCCGAAGCCAAAGGTCTTGAAGCCCATCGACTCGAGCGCGCAGTTGCCCGCGAGGATCATCAGGTCGCCCCACGAGATCTTGGCGCCGTACTTCTGCTTGATCGGCCACAGCAGCCGGCGCGCCTTATCGAGGTTGCCGTTGTCCGGCCAGCTGTCGAGGGGCGCGAAGCGCTGCGTGCCCGTGCCGGCGCCTCCGCGGCCGTCGCTCGTTCGATAGGTGCCCGCGCTGTGCCACGCCATGCGGATGAACAGCGGTCCATAGTGGCCGTAGTCGGCGGGCCACCAGTC
>CAYOIG010000062.1:0-2551 GCA_964403915.1 uncultured Myxococcaceae bacterium | reverse complement strand
GACTCGGCCGTTGCGTACGGTAGGCGTCTCGCAGCCATGCCGCGTACCCATCGCCACGCCGCCACCCTCGACGAGGGGATGCCCGCACCCGCGGCGGCGCTGCGCCACCGGCTCCGCACGGGCTACGGCTGGCACGACCTGCGGGCAGACCTGCTGGCCGGGGTGGTCGTGGGCATTGTGGCGCTGCCGCTCGCCATGGCCCTCGCCATCGCGAGCGGCGTGCCGCCGCAGCACGGGCTCTACACGGCCATCATCGGCGGCGGCGTCATCGCCCTGCTCGGTGGCTCGCGCTTCCAGGTCTCGGGGCCGACGGCCGCGTTCGTCGTTCTGCTCGCGCCGATCTCGTCGCAGTTTGGTGTCGGTGGCCTGATGGTCGCGACGCTCATGGCCGGCCTCATCCTGGTCGTCCTCGGGCTCGTCCGCATGGGGAGCCTCATCCAGTTCGTCCCTCATCCCGTGACGACGGGCTTCACCGCAGGCATCGCCGTCGTGATCGCGACGCTGCAGCTGAAGGACTTCGCCGGCCTCAGCGTCCCGGACATGCCGTCGCATTACCTCGAGCGCGTGTCCGCCCTGACGCGGGCCTTTCCGTCGGCACGCCCCGGCGAGATCGCCATCGGAGCCGTCACGCTCGCGGTGCTGCTGCTCTGGCCGCGCCTGACCAAGCGCATCCCCGCGCCGCTGGTCGCTCTCGGCGTGGGTGCCCTGCTGGCCCTCGGCCTGCAGCAGCTCTTTCCCGACTTCCGGGCCGACACGATCCAGAGCCGCTTCTCGTTCGAGCAGGGGGGCGTCACCTTCCCCGGCATCCCGCAGCTGCCGCCCCTCTTCGCCCTGCCCTGGTCGTGGCCGGGTGCCGGCGGAAGGCCCTTCGAGCTCTCCTGGGATCTCGTCCGGAGCCTCGCCCCGTCGGCCTTCGCGATCGCACTGCTGGGCGCCATCGAGTCGCTGCTCTCGGCGGTCGTTGCCGACGGCATGACGGGCACCCAGCACGACCCCGACACCGAGCTGCTGGCGCAGGGCGTGGGCAACGTGCTCGCACCCTTCTTCGGAGGCATCGCCGCGACGGGCGCCATCGCACGCACGGCCACCAACATCCGCTACGGCGCGCGCTCGCCGCTGGCGTCCTTCTTCCACGCCGGCTTCGTGCTGCTGGCCGTGATCGCCGCGGCCCCCCTGCTCGGCTACCTGCCGATGGCCTCGCTCGCCGCGCTCTTGCTGCTCGTGGCCTGGAACATGAGTGACGTGCGGCATTTCGGGCATACGCTGCGCGTGGCTCCCAAGAGCGACATCTTCGTGCTGCTCACCTGCTTCACGCTCACCGTGGTCTTCGACATGGTGGTCTCGGTGAGCGTGGGCGTCGTTCTCGCGGCGCTGCTCTTCATGCGCCGCATGGCCGAGCTGTCGAGCGTGACGCTCGTCGGCAAGGGGCACGCGGCGCTCTCGCCGCCGCTGCCGCAGGGCGTGATCCTGTACGACATCGCCGGCCCGCTCTTCTTCGGCGCAGCCCAGAAGGCCATGAGCGCCCTCGCGCAGGTGGCCGAGGGCGTGCGCACGGTCGTGCTCGACGTGCGCGACGTGCCGGCCATGGACGCTACCGGCCTCGTGAACCTCGAATCCACCCTCCAGCGTCTGCACCAGAGCGGCGTGATGGTGATCCTCGGCGGACTCCAGCCGCAGCCGGCGGGGCTGCTCGCCCGCGCGGGCATCGAGAGCGAGGACGGCCGGCTCGTTCTCTGCGAGAGCTTCGACGATGCGATCGCGCTGGCGCGCCTGCTGGTGCCTGCGCTGCCGGCCGCCGCGAAGTCCGCGCCGCACTGAAGCGGCAAGCCGAAGCCGGCCGTGCCGCGCATCGCGGCTGGATCAGGCCGCGCCTTCTTCCAGCCCCGGCGGGTTGCTCGAGCGGCGGCCGAGAAACCAGCTCCCATCGGGCTCGAGCGTGAGCTCGATGCTCTCTCCGAGTGCGGGCAGGTCGGCCGCGGGTTTGCCTCCCGTCAGGATCTCGCAGACGGTGCGGATCACGCCCTTGTGGCCGACGACGAGGGCCGAATGGCCCGGGCTGCGGCCGATCTCGACGAGCCCACGCTCGACCCGCGCGCGGAACTCGGCCCTCTTCTCGCCGCCGGGATACTCGAAGCCCGGCGCGCCCTTCTGCCAGTCTTCGAACAGCACCGGGTCGCAGGCCTCGATCTCCTCGCGGGAGAGCCCCTCCCAGCGCCCGAAATGGATCTCGCGGAGGTCTCCGAGCAGCCGCACCGGACGGCCCTCGGCCACGATCCAGGCCGAGCGCCAGGCGCGACGCATCGGACTCGACGCCACGAGATCGAAGCCCTCCCAGCGCAGCTTCGTCGCCGCAAGACGCATCTGCTCCCGGCCCTCAGGGGAGAGATCGAGATCGCTGCTGCCGTGGTAGCGGCTCTCCGAGTTGCCGGTGGTCTCTCCGTGGCGAAGCAGGACGATGCGGCGCATGGCTGGACTCCTCGGCTGCGAGAGCCCGGGCGGCTGCCCGGGCGCGCGGAGGATCCGCGAGGAGCGCTGCGGCGTCAACGCACGG
>CAYOIG010000061.1:0-2443 GCA_964403915.1 uncultured Myxococcaceae bacterium | reverse complement strand
CGACGAGCTCTTCGAGGTGACGACCTTGATCCAGACCCAGAAGCTCCGGAGATTTCCGGTCGTGCTGATGGGTACGCGCTTCTGGGGTCGGCTCCGGGAATTCGTGACGGATACGCTCGTCGGCGAAGGGGCGGTCTCGCGCAGTGAGCTCGATTTCGCCTACGTCACCGACGATCCGGGCGAAGCGATGGACTACATCGAGCGCGCGCAGAAGCGCCGGCCCGGGAAGCCTGCCTGAATGAAAGTCGTGCTATCCCCGCACCCGTGCACGCCCGCGGCGTTCTCGCTCCGGCTTCACGCTGCAGCCGAGCGGACCTCCGGCGGCGAGCTCTCGCTTCGCTACGTGCTGGAAGCGCCCCTCGCGCAGATCCGCGTTCCGCAGCGCTCGGAACGGCCGTCCCACAGGGATCTCCTGTGGCAGCACACCTGCTTCGAAGCCTTCGTTGGGCTCGCTCCGGGTGGCCCCTACCACGAGCTCAACCTCTCGCCTTCGGGTGATTGGGCGGCCTACGCGTTTCGTGCCTACCGGGAGCCGGCGCCGGCACGGGAGCCTGGGCCCGTTCCCGCGATCCTGACGTCCGCGGCCGGCGAGTGCCTTCTGCTCGCCGCGCGTGTCCCGCTCGCAGGGCTTTCCGCGGCGTACGCGGAGGAGCCCATCCATCTCGCGCTCTCGGCCGTGATCGAGGCCGAGAGCGGCGAGCTCTCGTACTTCGCCCTCTGCCACCCGGGCGAGAAGCCGGACTTCCATCACGCCGGGAGCTTCACCCTGCGGCTGGATCCGCCGGCCTGAGCGTGCGAGGGTCTGCTGCGTGACGCTCCGCTGCGGCATCGATCGGCTGCTCGAAGAGAAGCGCCTGCGGGCGCCGCTCGCAGGTCGCCGCGTCGCCTTGCTGGCGCATCCGGCCTCGGTGACGCGCGAGATGCTGCATTCGGCCGACGCGCTCGCTGCACTCGGTGACGTTCGGCTCACGGCGGCCTTTGGCCCCCAGCACGGCATGCGCGGCGACAAGCAAGACAACATGGTCGAGTCCGGGGACTACGTAGACCCGCGTCACGGATTTCCGGTCTTCAGCCTCTACGGAGCGGTGCGTCGCCCCACCGCGCGCATGCTCGACGACTTCGACGTGCTGCTGGTCGATCTCCAGGACGTCGGCTGTCGCATCTACACCTTCATCACCACGCTGCGCTACGTGCTCGAAGGCGCAGCGGAGACCTGCAAACACGTGATCGTGCTCGACCGGCCGAATCCGGCGGGACGGCCGGTCGAGGGGCTGCGACTGCGCGAGGGCTGGGAGAGCTTCGTGGGTGCCGGGCCGCTGCCGATGCGGCACGGTCTCACGCTCGCCGAGCTGGCGCGCTGGTTCGTGCGGCAGCTCGGCCTCGACGTCGAGCTCGACGTGATTGCGATGGATGGCTGGGCGCCCGCGCGCGCTCCGGGCTTCGGCTGGCCCCTCGGCGAGCGCACGTGGATCAATCCGAGCCCGAACGCAGCGACGCTGTCGATGGCGCGCTGCTACGCCGGCACCGTGATGCTCGAGGGCACGACGCTCTCGGAGGGACGCGGCACCACGCGGCCGCTCGAGCTGTTTGGCGCTCCGGATCTCGACGCCGAGGCCCTCCTCGCGCGTATGCGCGCCCTCGCGCCGCATTGGATGGCCGGCTGCCGACTGCGCCCGTGCTTCTTCGAGCCGACCTTCCACAAGCACGCGGGGAAGCTCTGCGCCGGCGTACAGATCCACGTAGACGATCCCGCCTACGATCACGAGGCTTTCCGTCCGTGGCGGCTGCAGGCGCTCGCGTTCAAGGCGATCCGTGCCCTGCACCCGGCCTACGATCTGTGGCGCGACTTCCCCTACGAATACGAGCAAGGCCGTCTTGCCATCGATCTCATCAACGGCAGCCCGTTGCTGCGCGCGTGGGTCGACGACTCACACGCCTCGCCCGCCGACCTCGACGCGCTCGCGCAGCCCGACGAGGCCGCGTGGCGCGAGGAGCGCGAGGCGGTGCTGCTCTACCGCTGACCCGGTTCAGCCCGCGGCGGGTGGGTCGAGACGGAAGAACCAGGTGCTCTGGGCCATGTCACCCTGCGGATCCCCCGAGAGGTCGTATTTCTTCGCGACGGCCTCGATCAGCGCGGCGTGCAGGGAGGGGTCGGTGACGCGCGTGGCCTTCACGTCGAAGACCTTGCCGCCGAGGCGCAGGCGAAGCCTGCCGTCGGCCTCGGCCTGCGCCGGCCACGCCTTGCGCGCGGCATAGCCTGCCGGCACGTAGAGCACACCGTCGTGTTCGATGACCCAGGTCGTGCGGGTCTTCGGCTCGGGCTGCCCGACCTCGATCTCGACGGTGTCGGCTGCTGCGGCCTGCGCCGCGTCGGGGAGCCCCGGGACTGCGGTGGCCTGGAAGGGACCTCCCGGGATCGGTCCGAGCGGGCCGTCGTGGAAGC
>CAYOIG010000060.1:0-3711 GCA_964403915.1 uncultured Myxococcaceae bacterium | reverse complement strand
TGCGCGCGTTCGCTCCATGTCCTGCGATGCGCTCACGGAGGCGGGAGAGAGCGTCGACTGCGTCTGGAACAGACCGGAGCGCTGGCTCTCGATGGCCGCCACGGCGGCTTCGAGCTTGCGCTGGTTCTCGACCAGCAGCGGCGAATCGGCCTTGTAGCGCTCCAGCAGGCGGATGCGCTCGAGCTCGAGCCGCAGCTTCTCCTGGATCAGGGCCTGGAGGGCGTAGTCGTTGCGTGCCTCGACCGTCGTGGTCTGCATCTGCCAGGGCTTGCGCGAGAGGAAGCCTTGATAGGAGGTGATGCGGGAGTCGAGCTCGGCCACCGTGCGTCGCAGCCGCTCCTGCTCCTCGCGCATCGAGGCCACGATCTGCTGCTGCACGGTCCGCTCGGCGGCGAGATCAGCGATGCCCGCCTTTCGCTTCAGATCCTGGAGGCGGTCCTCCTGGGTCGCCAGCTCGGTCTTGAGGGAGTTGGCCTGACCCTCGAAGAAGGTCTCGACTTCGGCACGGCTGTGAACCTGCACGTGGTGCTCGAGGTACTTCGCGAGCAGCACCTCGAGCACCTTCTGCACGAAGGTCGGATTCCCGCCCTCGTAGCTCACCACCAGCACGTTCGACTCCTTCATCAGCTCGACGGAGATCGACCGCTCCATGTTGCGCAGCGCGCGATCGGCTCGCGTGGGGGCGGGCACGCCGTGGTACCAGGCGTAGATGTCCTCGTAGAGCCAGAGCGGGCCGAAAAAGATTCTGAGCCAGATCGAGGGGGGCGCTTTGTCGAGGCCGGTCGCCTGCAGCGTCTGATCGAGCACCTGACGGCTGGTGAGGATCGCGATCTCGGAGTTCACCTCTTCTTCGGTGACGCCGGCGGAAACGACGGTCGGGCGCCGGTCGCCGGAGGCGTCGAGGTTGCCGGCCTGGCGGGTCTTCTGCATCAGGATCGCAGCGCGTGCGACGTAAGTGGCGGGCCAGAGAAAGGCCGCCACCTGTACCACGATGGCGACGGTGAGAAAGACGGTGAAGAAATCGCGTCTGTGCCGTACGAGCGCGCGCCACAGCCCCCGAAAAGCCTCGGCGAGCTCCGCCACGCTCGACTCGCTGGCCGGATGGTCCGTCTCATGAATCTCGTGGCTCTCACTCATGCGGCCGCCTCCTCCCGGCGCCGTTGGCGCTCAGGATCGCTCACCCGGTCGTGCAGCGACTCCTCGATCGCTGCATCCAGTGTATCGACGAACTGCTGCCAGCCGAAGCGCGCCGCGGACTCTGGCCCGGCTGCTGCGATCCGCTCGCGCAGGCCGGGCTCGGTCACGAGCCGCAGCATCGCCTCGGCAAAGGCTTCCGGCTCGGGCTCGGCCAGCAGGCCATCCTGATCGTGACGGACGATCTCGCGGGGGCCACCCCGGTCGAGGGCGACGCACGGCTTTGCGCTCGCCATGGCCTCGATCACCACGAGGCCCCAGTCCTCGTTGAAGGCCGTGAAGAGCGTGGCGAAGCAGGTGCGATAGAACGCGAGCATCTCTTCGTCGCTCGGATGAACCCGGAACTCGATGCCCGGGTCGGCGCCCGCGAGCGCGCGCAGCTTCTCGAGGTAGGGCTCGCTCTTGAGGTCGACGATGCCGGCGATTCGCAGGCGCCAGGTCTCCGGCTCCGGAGCCCGCGCACGAAAGAGGCGAAAAGCCTCGATCGCGAGCTCCAGGTTCTTGGTCCACATGATGCGTCCCGGCACGAAGAAGGTGCGATCGGACTGCGGCGAGGGCGTGAAGGCGGCGAGATCGACGCCCGGGTGCAGGACACGCAGCTTCGATGCGGGTGCGAGCCCCCCGGCCTCGATGCGCTGCTTCACCTCGGCGCTGATCGGGAACACGAGGCGGTAGCGCCGCCAGGCGAGCCGGTCGATCCAGCGGAAGACGAAGCTCCCGGCGCGGATCAGGAGCCGCTCGAAGGGGCTCCTCGCGTCCAGGTAGGTGGCGCGATAGACGGGATCGAAGACAATCCTCAGCGGTGTGAGGCACAGGTTGAAGGCCGGAATGCCGAGATTACGAAGGACAACGAGATCACCGAGGCCCTCGCAGACGATCAGCAGGGCGTCGAAGCCGCGCAGATCGATCTTGCGCGTGAAGATGCGGAGGCCCGAGAGGGCGACCTGTAGCGGGGAGCGATGCACCGACACGGAATCGAGAACTCGCACGTCCACCTGCGCGAGGCCCGGAAAGGTGGCCTGCGCCTCGTAGCGGCTCGTGAAGATCACCACCTCGTGTCGGCTGCGCCGTGCGAGCTCGAGCAACGTGCGCTCCGCGCCGCTGGTCAGGTAGACCCACGGGTAGTAGACGGCAATGCGCAGCTTGCCCATGGTGCCAGCGTCCCCTCCGGACGATTCGGGCTCCGCGACCCTCACGCCGTTCGTATCGGAAACCCGGCAGGGATCAGTAGGCTTTCGAGGACCGTTGCGCACGCGAACGGGGGCGGGGTTGCTGGCCGGACACCCACGGCCCGCTCGCGTCCACCTACAGACGAGAGGCAGCGGAGAGCCAGGGGCGGCGCGGGGCGCCCCCCGGGCAGGGAAGGGCCGTTGCAATGCGGTGGGTTTGGGGTCTTTCTGCACCGGGGTAACGGATCATGAACCTCTCCTTCCGCCGCCAGATGGTGAACCTCTCCCATCAGATCCTCGACGGCTTCACCTACCTCGTCGCCTGCTGGGCCGGGATCTACGCAGCGCTCTGGCCGGACGGTCAGCTCCTGCTGGCCGGCCTGTCCGCCGACCTCCACTTCACGGACTTCCTGGTCCTGCTGGCAGGCCTGCGGGCCGGGGCCGCCTTCCAGAACCTGCCCCGCGGCATGCGCCGCTTCGAGCGCTTTCTCACCCATGCCTGGATCGCGACCCGGCAGGCGGGGCTTGCGGCGGCCGTGATCGCGGCAGGGGGCGTCGTTCTCGGCAGCCCCGTGCTGACCTCGAAGGCCTTCATCACGACCTTCTTCATCGTGCTCCTCGTGCTGCGCGTGGGCGGGCGAATCGCACAGCAGTCGCTCTTCGTGCGGCTTCGCCGCCGGGGCCGCAACCTTCGCGTGGCGCTGATCGTGGGCTCGGGGCCGCGCGCGGCGCGCATCGTGCGCGAAATCGAACTCCATCCCGAATACGGCTACATCGTCGCCGGCTTCGTCGACAATCCGATGCCGCGGCCCGCGGTGAAGCTCGAGTATCTCGGTCACCTGCGCGACCTGCCGAAGATCCTGCGCGAGACCCGAGTCGACGAGGTCTTCGTCGCGCTTCCGCTCCGCTCGCAGTACGACGAGATCCTGCGCGCGATCGAGATCTGCGAGGAGCAGGGTATTGCCGTGCACCTGCCGGGCAATCTGTTCACGCTCGCAGTGGCCCACGCGACGTCGACGAATCTCGCGACGACTCCGCTCATCAGCATCGTGTCGAGTGGTCCCATGGACGGCATCCCGTACCTGATGAAGCGAACGCTCGACCGGATCGGGGCCGCCCTCCTGCTGCTGATGCTCTCGCCCGCGTTCCTTGCGATCGCGCTCGCCATTCGCGTCAGCATGGGCAGCCCGGTCTTGTTCAGGCAGCCGCGTGTCGGCTATCAGCGTCGTGTCTTCACCTGCTACAAGTTCCGCACCATGAGCAACGATGCCGACCAGCGCATGGCCGAGCTCGAGACACTGAACGAGGCCGACGGGCCGGTGTTCAAGATCAAGAACGACCCGCGCGT
>CAYOIG010000059.1:0-3033 GCA_964403915.1 uncultured Myxococcaceae bacterium | reverse complement strand
CGCGCTCGCAAGACCGCTCGCAATGGCCCTCGACGTGGGGGCCGCGGCGCTGCTCGTCGGCGTCGCCGCGAGCGGCTTCGTCCTGCTCGGCGCGACGCCCGCGAGAGGCGAGCTGCCGTTTCCGGCCGAATCGCTGCGCATGGCCATCCGCCCGCCGGAGCTGCGGCTCACCGACCAGGCCGGAGAAACCATCGATCTCGCGGCCCTGCGCGGCGAGGTCGTGCTGCTTACGGCCGTCTATGCCTCGTGCCCGCACACCTGTCCGATCATTCTCGAGCAGGCGCGCAGCGCTCTCGACGCGCTCTCGCCCGAGGAGCGTGCCCGCGTCCACGTGGTGGGCGTGACCCTCGATCCCGGTCACGATACGCCCGAGGTGCTCGCCGAGCTGGCAGCGATGCACGGCCTCGAGCGCCCGACCTATCACCTCGTCACAGGCCCCACCGCCGAGGTGGAGCGCGTGCTCGACCGCATGGACGTCTCCCGCCGGCGCGATCCCGAGACGGGTGTGATCGACCACGCGAACGTCTTCCTCGTCGTGGACCCTGCGGGCCGCGTGGCCTACCGTCTGACCATCGGCGAGCGACAGCAGCGCTGGCTCGTGTCGGCCCTCCGCGTGCTCGTCCGCGAGGTGCCCGATGCCGGCTGAATCTGCGACGTATCAGGAGACGCTGCGCCCCGAAGCCACGGCGGCCGATCTGCGGCCGCCCCGCCCCGCCGACACGCCACCGTCGCGGGAGACTCCCGGCCCGCGCGTGCGCGCCGAAGGTGCGCTGCGATCCGGCGAGCGCCTCTTCCTGCTGCTCGACCGCGTGCTGGGCCGCGCAGTTCCCGCCGAGCTGAACCCGTTCCTGCAGACCGGCGCGGTGGCGATCACCTCGCTGGCGGTCGCCATGGTCACCGGCGTGGCGCTGCTGCTCTGGTACAGCCCGAGCGTGAACGGCGCCTACGCTTCGATGACCGACCTCTCCCGCTTCGGCGGGGGCCTCATGCGCTCGCTCCATCGCTACTCGTCCGATGCGGTCATGTTCTTCGGCATCGTCCACGCCGTCCGCGTCTTCTTCGAGCGCCGCTTCGCGGGCGCACAGTGGCTGGCGTGGGTCACGGGCCTGGTCGCGGTGGTGCTGCTCTGGTTCGTGGGCTGGACGGGCTACTGGCTCGTCTGGGACTCCCGCGCCCAGCACATCGCGACGGGCACGGCGAGCGTCATCGACGTGCTGCCGCTCTTCGCCGACCCGATGAGCCGCGCGTTTCTCACCGACGCCGGCGTGAACTCGTTCCTGTTCTTCGTCATCTTCTTCCTGCACATGCTCGTGCCTCTCGCCATGGGCATCGCGCTCTGGCTGCATCTCGCGCGTCTCGCACGGCCTCGCTTTCTGACGAAGGCGCCGATGACGATCTGGGTCGTGGGCTCGCTGGTGGCGCTCTCCCTGATCTTCCCGGCGCTCAATGCCGGGCCGGCTCAGATGACGGCGCTCGGCCAACACTTCGATCTCGACGTCTGGTACCTGCTTCCCATCGCGCTCACCGATCGGCTCGGTGTGGGCGCGTTGTGGTCACTCGTCCTCGTGGGCGGAAGCATCGTCATGGCGATTCCCTGGTGGATGCAGCGCGCGCCGGTCGAGGCCGCGCGCGTCGATCCGGTGCGCTGCAACGCCTGCATGCAGTGCTACCAGGACTGCCCCTACGAGGCGATCTCGATGGTGCCCCGCACCGAGGGCCGCGCACGCTACGAGCTGCAGGCCGAGGTGGATCCCGCGAAGTGCGTGGGCTGCGGCATCTGCGCCGGGTCCTGCGATTCGATCGGCGTCGGGCTCGCCAGCTTCGACGTCGCCGGCGAGCGCGAGCGCATCGAGGGCTGGCTCGAGCAGGCGGTCGCCGCCGGCGAGCGGCCGAATCTCCTGCTCTCCTGCGCGCACTCGGCGGGCGCAGGCCTTCGCATCGACGCCGCAACCGGCCGCTGTGCCGAGCTGCCCGGCTGGCGGGCCCTCGAGGTGCCCTGCGCCGGCTGGATCCACCCGCTGACGCTCGAGCTCGCGCTGCGGCGCGGCGCGAACGAGGCGGTCGTCGTCGCCTGCCCTACGGACACCTGTCACTACCGCGAGGGCGTGGCCTGGATCCACCAGCGTCTCGATGGCGTGCGCTCGCCGGCCCTGCGCGCCGACAAGGTGGAGCGCGACCGCATCCACGTGCTCTCTCTCGACCTCACGCGCACGGCCGAGCTGGTCGAGGCCGCGCGCCGCATCGGCGCCGACGCAGGCGCTGCACCGCCCGGCCCTCCGAACCGTGTCTCCGGATGGCTGGCTGCCGCGGCCCTCGCCGTCGTCGTCATGGCCGGTCTCGGCGCCTCGACGGCGGTTGGCTATCGCGCACCCGCGCTGCCCGGCTCCGAGCTCGTCGTCAGCTTCAAGCACCCCGGCGTTCTCGGCGAGCACTGCCGCGACATCTCCGAGGCGGAGAAGGAGAAGCTGCCCGTGCACATGCGGCGCGATCGCATCTGCGACCGCGGACGCGCGTCCGTGCGGCTGCGTGTCGACGTGGACGGCAAGCCCCTGGTGGAGCGTTCCTACGCTCCCGCGGGCATCTGGAGCGATGGCAACAGCGTGGCCATCGAGCGCATCCCGGTGCCGGCGGGAGAGCACGACATTCGCGTGTCGATCGGCGAAACGGCCGACCCCGCCGAGTGGAGCTACGTGACCGAGGCTCGCGAGACGTTCACCCCCGAGGCCCGGCGCGTGGTGGCCTTCGAGAAGCTCGCGGGCTTCACCTGGCACTAGGAGGGAAAGCGATGTCCGCCTCGGCGAGCGACCTCGTCTCGAGCGCTGCAGCAGGCACCCGCAGCGTCCGTCTCGCTCGCGCAGCCGATTATGTGGCCCTCACGCGCCCCCGCATCCTGCTGCTCGTGCTCTTCACCGTGCCTCCCGCCTTCGTGCTCGGCGGCGGCGCATGGCCCGCGCCGGGCGTTCTGATCGGCGTGATGCTCGGCATCGCACTTCTCGGCGCGGGTTCGAGCGCGCTCAACGCCTTCTGGGAGCG
>CAYOIG010000058.1:0-1990 GCA_964403915.1 uncultured Myxococcaceae bacterium | reverse complement strand
ACGGGCGACGCCTCGGCGGCACCCGCCAGCCACGGGCCGATCGTTGCGGCCGAGCAGGCCTCGGCCGTCACCCACTCGAGGGCGTCGCCCGCGCGGAGGCGCTGCCCCGCGACGCGCTCGGCCAGCTCGCGCGCGAGCGCCCACTTCTCGCGAACCGCCGGCGTGCAGTCGATCGTCACCCGCGTGTGCGGGACGTCCGCGTCGGGATCACGCCAGCCTTCGCCGTCTCCCACGCCCACGCCGCCCGTTCTGCCAGCGCTCCGGGCCAGCTCCGCGCAGATCTTCACCTCGTGCTCGAGCCGGCGGATCGGGAGCGAGCGGGCCCGCGCGATCCACGCCTCGACGTCGCCCTCCGACGCCACGCGCGCCACGAGCCGCACCTTGCTCCAGGGCAGCTCGCCGGCCACCAGCGCCCGCTCGAGCCGCGGAATCGCGACGAGCGCGCCGTGCACGTGCGCAAGCTCCCGGAGCTGCCGCGCCGAGAGCCCGGCCCGCTCGCGCGCGTAGTCACCGAGACGCGCGTAGCACAGCGGCTCGTACGCGCGCGTCTCGACGAGACGCGCCGCGAGGGCCGCGAGCGCCCGCCGTAGCGGCCGCCCCGCCGCCGCGAGCTCGCGAAGCTCCGTCTCGACGCCGGCAACCGTTCGTTCCTCGCGCTGCTCTGCAGCCTGCACGCGCTCGGCCTCGGAAGGCGGCTCGGGAGCGCCGCCGGCTGGTCGGGGTGAGGGGAATGTTCGAGCGGGATGATACGCGAATAAAAAACGAAAGTCAAGAGGGGCGGATGTGGTTCTCGCCGCCGCCCATGCCCGTCACCCCGAGCGCTTCGTGCGCAGTGTTCCGAAGCCGGCGGCGCGGGGCCTGGAGCTCCAGCGCGGGCTACCTCGCGGCCGGCAACTCGTCCGACGGCTACCCGGCGTTCGAGTTCGTCGTCATCGGCTTTCGCGTCGCGAGTATCCCCGAGCCCTCTACGGCCCTGCTGGTGCTCGCGCGCCTCGGCAGCCTCGCGCTGCGCCACCGCCGGCGCGGGTAGCCCTGCGCTGCGAAATCCATGCATCCAGATGGTGGGCTCTCCGCCCGCCAGGCGCAGCAGCAGCTTCTCGTCGCGCGAGCTGGCGTGGATGGGTCGCGAGCTCCGGTGCCGTTCGCTCTGGAGGCCAATCAACATGGCGCATCGCAGGCGTCAGTCGCCAAAGCCGAGAACGGCCCAGAGGTCGCGTGAGCCATGAAGGACGCGAGCGATTCGCACCACATCTTCGAGCACCTGGTAGAAGACGAGATAGTGTTCGAAGCGATGAACGCGCCAGGAGCGGATGCCTTGTAGCCCGGGACTCTCGGGAGCATAGAGCCGACCGATCTCAGGCTGCGTCTGAAGCAGCAGATAGCTCTCTTCGAGAGCGTCGATGAAGCGGAGTGCTACGGAAACGGAGGCTTCGCGAACGAGATGCTCCACGACTTCTCGGACGTCCTCATCGGAGCGTTCAGAGCGGACGAGTCGCTTCACTTTCCGGTGTCATCATGGCTTGCGCTCCGCGCGATCGCGCGAAGCTCGTCGAGAAGCGCCTCCGTGGACCTGGAAGAGTCCGAGCTTCGAAGGCCCTGGAGCAGCGCGACTTCGAGCCGTCGCCTCGCGGAGCGTTCGAGCTTCTCGCGAAGGGCAGCGCGCGTGAACTCGGCCTTCGAGTTGAACCCCTCGGCCTTCATCACCGCGCGAAGCTCTGCCGCAAAGTCTGCCGGCACCGGAACGCTCCAAGTCTCGATCTCATGGTC
This sequence comes from uncultured Myxococcaceae bacterium, assembly GCA_964403915.1. Taxonomy (GTDB): domain Bacteria; phylum Myxococcota_A; class UBA9160; order UBA9160; family UBA9160; genus MYXO. The sequence goes on along the minus strand of CAYOIG010000058.1, from coordinate 223 downwards.
TGCCATGGGCTCGAAGTCTACTCTGACAGATAATAGTTAGCAATAGTTATCCGATCTCTCCGCGCCGAGGGTCCCGCGATCTTCCGGTAGCCCCGGCCGGCGCAGATCCTCGGACGTGCGCGGGAAGGCCGGGTGCTTGTGCAAGCCCGGGAGGGATCCCCCACCCGAGGCGGATCTCCCTCTGCTCGCGTGAGCGCGAGCAGCCTGCCGAAGTCGAGGTCGT
>CAYOIG010000057.1:0-4237 GCA_964403915.1 uncultured Myxococcaceae bacterium | reverse complement strand
TCGCCGGCGCGGACGGTCTCGCCGACGCCGCGGACGGAGAGGCCGCCCACGTAGCCCGTCACGCGCGGCGCAACGTCGTGGATCGCACCCTGGTCGTAGCCCACGAGACCGAGCGCCCGGATCGTCACACCGAAGGGCTCGCGCTGCACGGCGGCCGTGCGCACGCCCGCCTTCTGCCGCCGCCCGGGATCGACGATCACGTCGCCGGGGTGAGTCGCAGCCGTCGGCTCGGCCGCGGGTCTGCTCCCCCCGTGCTCGTGGGCCGGCGTCTCTCCGCCGGCAGCGGACCCTGCGGCGCTTGCGCCTCGTGGCGCGAGACGCAGCCCCTTCTGGCCCGTGATCAGAGAGCCCTCGGCGTGCAGCGTCCTGCCGTCCGCCGCGCGGACGCGCACGTCGACGCGCCAGGTGCCGTCCATGTCGAGGCCGAACTCCGCTTCGAAGCGGCCGTCGCCGAGGGCCGTCACGCGGGCGGGCCCGCCCATGGCGCTCATGGCGCCCATGGCGGGCATCACGACCTTCACCTCGACGTCGGCATCGCGTACGGGCTCGCCATCGGGGCCGCGAACGCCGAGCGCCATGAGATTCTCACCCGCGCGCGGCGTGGCGGGGTCGAGGCCCGCTTCGAGAACGAGCCCCCCGGCCTCGATGCGGACGTCTTCCCCACCCGTTCGGTTGCAGGCGGCGACGATCAGGAGCGCCGTGGCCAGCGCCACGCGCGGGAGGGTCGAGCGAATGAAATGACACGACATGGTGTTCCTCTTCACGGAAGGCCCGGGGTATGGCCAAGGGCGCGTGCGAGCTCCGCGCTGCGCCGGCTGAGGTCGGTCTTCGAAGTCTCGTAGTCGAGCTCAGCGGTGCGCAGGCCGCGCTCCGCCTCGATCACGCTCTGGAAGCTTCCCTCTCCCGTCTCGAAGCCGACGCGCGCCGCCGCAACGAAGTCGCGCGCGGCGGGCAGGATCTCGGTCTCCTGCAAGTGCACCACGTGGCGGGCCTCTCGCAGGCGCTCGAGGGCGTTCTGGACCGAGAAGCGCACCTCGTCGGCCGCAGCCTGCTGCTCGCTCTTCGCCCGGGCGAGCTTCGCCTCGGCCTCCTCGCGGGCGGCCGCACGTCGCTCGCGACGCAGGGGCAGGTTCATCTGCAGGCCCACCGAGGGCTGGAGCGGGCGCTCCTGCCAGAAGGCGTCGTAGCCGGCCATGACGGTGAAATCGGGGAAGTACTCGCGCTCGGCGAGACCAACGGCTGCCTCTCCGGACGCCACCCGGCCGCGCGCAGCGCGAAGCTCCGGCCGCGCTGCGAGGGCCTGGGTTACGAGAGCAGGGCCGTCGGGCTCGCTCTCTGCGCCGGGGGGAAGCGGCACGGGATCGAGCTCGGCCGGCGGTGGCGGGAGCAAGGCGTCCGGCGCGACATGGAGCAGGGTGTTGATCTGCTGCGCGGTGGTGCGCAGCAGGGTCTCGTAGCGGATCCGGTCGTGGCGGCGGTGCGCGAGCTCTGCGGCAGCCTGCACGGGATCGAGGAGTCCCGCCTGTCCCGCCGAGAGCCGCGCCGTTGCCGCGTTCTCGAGCTCTTCGAGGAGCGCTACGTGGTGCTCCTCGACCTCGAGCGCTCGCGCCGCCAGGTAGTAGTCGTCGAAGAGAAGAGAGGCGACGGTTGCGAGCTGGAGCCGCGCGGCTTCGAAGTCCCCTGCGGCGGCGTCCGCCTCGCCCAGCGCGATCTCGCCGCGGAGGCCGAGCTTGCCGGGGAACGGGATCTGCTGGCTCACATCCGTGCGCCAGGCATCTCGCACTTCGCTGGCTGCAAAGGATCGAGGGCCGAGGCCCACGCCGAGCATCGGATCCTCGAGCGAGGTCTCCTGCGGATAGCGTGCGAGCGCTGCGCGCCACGCCGCCTGCGCGGCGCGTAGCGACGGATTTCGCTGCAGCACCGCCCGCACGAGCGCTTCGCGCTCGAGCGCGGGAAGGCCCCGGAAGGGCGCGTCACCCTCCGGTGTCGGCGATGTCTCACGACGCGCGAGCTCCTCGCGAAACCCCTGGTAGCGCGCGCCGGGGCCCGCGCAGGCCGCAGCCGAAGCGGCGACCAGGACGAGGGCAGCGGCACGCCGAAAGGCGGCATGCATGCGTCGAATCCCCATGGCTGTGAGCCGTGTCGCGCAGCCCCGCGCCCGGCCCGTTTGGATGCAAGAAAGCCGGGGGGATCAGACCTGGAGGACGACGGATCGTTCGAGGGAGGGTGGGAGAGCAGGGACGAGGAAGCCGGCAGCGATTCGGGAAGCGGGCCGCGGCGCCGGTGCAGCGGGCGGCAGCGGGCGAAGCCAGGTTGCCGGGGGCTCCACGATGCCGCCGCCGCCAGCATCGGCCGCCGCGGGCTGCTCGCAGCAGAGCAGGGGCAGGGCCCACTGGCAGGGCATCGCCGGGCGCGGCGGCGCCGCGTTCCGGGCCGGATCGCCGGCGGGCGCCGGCAAGCCTTCGTGGCAATGCGTCGCCGGCTCCGCGTCCGCCTGCAGGGCGGCATGACCCACGCCGGGCGAGGCCAGCAGGGACAGCGCCAGCCATACCAGCAGGCTCACGGCGGCGCGGCGGCGGACGCGGGACATGCTGCTCAACATCGGCCGTACGCTCCTCCGCGTCAAGTCGCTAGACTCCGCAGCTCCGAACGCCTGCGGCGTCGCGATGAGGAGCCCCCATGGCCGGCCGGCTGAACCGCTACAGCGCTCGCATCACCCAGGAGAAGTCGCAGGGCGCTTCCCAGGCGATGCTCTACGCGACCGGTCTGCGCCCCGAGGACATGGCGAAGCCCCAGGTGGGCATTGCGAGCGTCTGGTACGAGGGAAACTCCTGCAACATGCACCTGGGAGATCTCGCGGCGAAGGTGAAGCAGGGCGTCGAGGCTTCAGGTCTGGTCGGGATGCGCTTCAACACCATCGGCGTCTCGGACGGCATCTCCATGGGCACGGAGGGCATGAGCTACTCGCTCCAGTCGCGCGATCTGATCGCGGACTCGATCGAGACCGTGATGGCGGCCCAGTGGTACGACGCCAACATCTCGCTGCCGGGCTGCGACAAGAACATGCCGGGCTGCATCATGGCGATGGCACGGCTCAACCGCCCCTCCCTCATGATCTACGGGGGCACGATCAAGCCCGGCCACAGCCGCACGGGCGAGCCCCTCGACATCGTGTCGGCCTTTCAGTGCTACGGCGAGTGGATCGCCGGACGAATCGACGAGGCGACACGGGCCGACATCGTGCGACACGCCTGCCCGGGCTCCGGCGCCTGCGGCGGCATGTACACCGCCAACACGATGGCCTCGGCGATCGAGGCGCTCGGCATGTCGCTACCGTACAGCTCGTCCACACCCGCGGAGGACTCCGGAAAGCTCCAGGAATGCCTCGCGGCCGGGCCGGCGATCCTCCGTCTGCTCGAGCTCGACTTGAAGCCCTGCGACATCATGACACGGCAGGCCTTCGAGAATGCGATGGTGCTCGTGACCGTGCTCGGGGGCTCCACCAACGCCGTGCTCCACCTGATCGCGATGGCGCGCGCGGCGGGCGTGGCGCTCGGTCTCGACGACTTCCAGCGCGTCAGCGACCGCACGCCGTTCCTGGCGGATCTCAAGCCCAGCGGTCGCTACGTGATGGAGGATCTCCACCGCGTCGGCGGCACTCCGGCCGTTCTCGCGCTGCTGCTCGAGCACGGCGCCATCGACGGGCGCTGCATGACCGTGACGGGCCAGACCCTCGCCGAGAACCTCGCGGATCTGCCGGGCCTCGCGCCGGGGCAGTCGGTGATCAGGCCGTGGAACGATCCCATCCAGGCGACGGGCCACATCCGCATCCTGTACGGAAGCCTCGCACCGGAGGGGGCCGTGGGAAAGATCACGGGCAAGGAAGGCCTCGAGTTCAGCGGGCCGGCCCAGGTCTTCGACTGCGAAGAGGACATGCTTCACGCCACCGAGCGCGGTGAGATTCGCAAGGGCAGCGTGATCGTGATCCGCTACGAAGGGCCGAAGGGCGGCCCGGGCATGCCCGAGATGCTGACGCCTACGTCGGTGATCATGGGAGCCGGACTCGGCCAGGACGTTGCGCTCATCACGGACGGCCGCTTCTCGGGCGGCTCGCACGGCTTCATCCTCGGTCACGTGACGCCCGAGGCGCAGGAGGGTGGGCCCATCGCGCTGGTGCGCGATGGAGACCGGATCTGCATCGACGCCAAGCGAAGCGTCGTCGATCTCGAGGTGGACG
>CAYOIG010000056.1:0-4051 GCA_964403915.1 uncultured Myxococcaceae bacterium | reverse complement strand
GCGGCGAGCAGGCCGCCGAGGCCCTCGGGCACGTCGAAGGGCATCTGCGGATCGACCGTGTCGACGCCAAGCACCTCGTGCTGGGTGCGACGCATCACCTTCGCATAGAACTCGGAGCGCGGGCCCGTGCCCTCGGTCATCTCGCGCCGGTCGTATTGCTTGTAGCCGGTGCCGGGGCGCGCCTTGTGGTTGTCACTCGAGGCGATGAAGCCGTAACGGAAGCGGAGCGGCTTACCGTCGGGACCCGCCTCGTCGGGGTTCGAGAGCGCCATCGTGTACTGCACGGATTCGCGGGGTCGCAGCGCCAGCGCGGGCTTGAAGCAGTCGCGGCACTGGCCGCAGTCGAGCCAGTCTTCGGCCGTCGTACCCGGGAAGACCAGGTGGCCGCCGACGCCCTCCTGCGCGAGATAGAGATCCTTCGCCCGCTGCACGCGCGTCTCGCACTCGGCCGCCGGCAGATCGCCGCAGCGCTTGCGCATGATCTCGCCCGCCTGCCAGCAGCACGCGAGGTGGCTCTTCGTGGGCGCGGGGCAGACCTTCCTGCCGTCGGGGCCGAGCGTGAACTCGCGCCAGTCGCGGTACTCCTCGGAGTTGCCATGGCCGGACGCGACCTCGATCAGCTTCTGCAGGCCGGGGTCGTGATGGGTTCGCGTGAGCTGCTTGTCCATCGAGGTGCCGGGCGGCGTATAGAGGCCCCACGACGTGCCATGCGGGATCGCGAGCACGGGGAAGCCCCATTGCGCGAGCTTCTCGAAGAGCACGTCGGGGGTCGGCGCGCCCTCCATGCAATCGGCCGGAAGATCCCGCGTGTTCACGCCGGCGGGACAGCGCGGCGTCTTTCCGACCTGCTGGGCGAGCCAGCCGAAGTCCTCGTACCGGCCCCAGCCCAGCGGATCGACCCAGCGCAGCGCCGTCACGCGGTCGATGCCCTGGAACAGGCTCTGATCGATCCTTGCGGGAGTCGCGTCGATCGGGCGCGCCGGAAGCTCCTCCTCCGCGAGTCCCGGGAAGACCACGCACTTGTGGCCGAAGTGGGTCGCGGGCGTGCGGCCGACCTGCGTCCACTCGAAGCCCATGAACGCCACGAGATCGGGGTTGCCCGGATCGCCCGCGAGGGCGTTGCACTGCCGCGCAGCTTCCTTCTGCGCCTTCCAGTGGTCCTGGATCACGCTTTCGGCGTGGTCGGTGTAGGCGAAGAAGTCGAGCTGCGCGCAGTAGCGTGCAAAATCGCAGGCATCGGCCGACGGGTGGGCGCCCTCGCCCGCGAAGACCGGCAGCGAGAACACGAAGGCATCGGCCGAGTAGGTGGTGTGGACGTGGAGATCACCGAAGAGAATCTGCCCCCCGGCCGGCAGGGCGCCCGCGCCTGCCTTCGCGTCTACCGCCCGTCGGGCCGCGTCCTGCGTCGCCTGCTCCTGCGCCACCGCAGCCTCGGGCCGGCGCTTGCCCTCGATCGTGCCCTGAGGCAGATCGCTGCCGCCGCATGCAAGCAGCCCGACCGCCAGAAGCGGGACGAGCCCGCGCAGGATGCTTCGCCCCATCGTCGATTCCCTCCCCTGCCGTCCGGTCTAGTCGACGGCGGGGGACTGCGTCAAGGCAGAAATGTCGACCGCGCGCAGGGCATGACGCATCCGGTCGAAGAGGGTGCGAATGTCGGGGTGAAGCTCTCCCACGTACATCTCCCGGGCGAGACGCCCGGGCTGAAGCGGCCGCCCGAACGCGCGGGAGAGAGCTCCCTGCGCCGAGAGCAGGCGCTTGGCGTCGATCTCGCGCAGCACGGCCTCGTCGTCGCTGGCCGGCATGAGACGCTCGACAGCGCGCTCGATCCGCGGGTGAGCCCCGCGACGCCGCAGCGTACGCCGGATGGCGTCGGGCACGAGGAGATAGCTCTCGATGTGACGCCGAGACCAGGTGAAGAACTCGAGGCCTTCGCCGGCAGCGGCGGCCGGCACCGTGTCGGGGGCGTCGTCCCGGTCGAGCACGCAGAGGGCGCGTGCCGCCGGAGCCGCAGCACGAACGCCGCGAAAATGCTCCATGGCGCGGTCGGGCTGGCGGCCACCGAGGATCACCGACGAGCGGACGAGATCCTCGGCCAGGGCCGGCGAAAGGCGCAGCGCCCAGGCCCGCAGGATGTCCCGGTCCCGCGGTCCCTCCACGTAGAGAACGAACCGGCCCCGGCGCGTTGCAGCCGGCACCGCCTGGTTCGGGCGTGCGGCGGACACGATTCCCCCCGAGCGCTGGCCGCTCAGCCCTCCAGGGTCTTCTTCACCAGCTCGGCGAGCTCTCCGCTCTGGTACATCTCGCGCACGATGTCGCAGCCCCCGACGAACTCTCCGCCGATGTAGACCTGCGGAATCGTGGGCCAGTTCGAGAAGCGCTTGATGGCGTCACGAAGCTCGGGGTCTTCGAGAACGTTGCGGGAGGCGATCGGAACGCCGAGAAGCTCGAAAACGCGCACCGTGGCACCCGAGAATCCGCACTGGGGCATATCCGGCGTCCCCTTCATGAAGACGAGGATCGGGTTCTCGCTGACGTCTTGTCGGATCCGGTCGAAGATCGGCTCGGACATGCCTTCCTCCTGCTCGGGTGGTCTGCGTGGCGGGTTCGGAGGCGACGAGGGAGCCCCCGGGGTGTTCCGACGCCAACGGTAGCCACGAGGCCCGGGGCCGCCACCGGCGCCCACACCCCCCATTTGAGGGTCGTTGATGCCATGGCGTGCCGAATGGTACGATCGGTCCATGATTTCCGTCCTGGTGGTAGACGACCATGGCATCGTGCGGGAGGGCCTGACCCGTCTGCTGGAGGCGGATCCTGAGATCGAGGTCTGCGGGCAGGCGTCGGACGGGCGCGAGGCGCTGGAGCAGGCCGTACGCACCCGACCCGACGTGGTGATCCTCGACATCACCATGCCGCACCTCGGCGGCCTCGAGACCCTCGAGCGGCTGCGGATCGCCCACCCCGCGGCGAAGGTGATCCTGCTCTCCGTCCACGGCGACCCGCCCTTCGTGCAGAGCGCCGTCTCTCTCGGTGCCGAGGGCTACCTGCTCAAGAACGGCCCGGCCAGCGAGGTGCTGGAGGCGGTTCGCGCCGTGATGCGCGGCGGGAGCTACTTCAGCCCGCCGGTGGCGCGCGAGATCGTCGAGCAGCTCCGCTCGCCGAATCGCAGCGTCGATCCGTTCGCTGTGCTCTCGGTTCGCGAGCGCGAGGTGCTGCACCTGATCGCCGACGGCCTCTCGGCCAAGGAGATCGGCCGCCAGCTCTCGATCAGCGCCAAGACAGTGGAGGCGCACCGCACGAGCCTCATGCGCAAGCTCGGGCTGCGGAAGGCGACCGAGCTGGTGCGCTATGCGCTCCGACACGGGCTGGTGGCGGCCTAGTCAGCTCGCCCCTTCCCTTCTCTCGAGAGCGTCGCCAGCGCCTCGAGATGCGGCGTCTGCGGGAAGAGATCGAAGCCTTCGATGCGCGTGAGGTCGTAGCCCGCGCCGTCCATCTCCGAGAGGTCGCGCGCGAGCGTGGCGGGATCGCAGGAGAGATAGACGATCCGCTCCGCACGAAGATCCGCGATGCGCGCGGCAAGCCCTCGCGGCAGGCCCGTGCGGGGCGGATCGAGAACGATCACGTCCGGTGCAATGCCTCGCTCCGCCAGCACGCCCTCCACGGGCTCCGCGCGCACCGTCACGTTGCCAAGGCCTGCCACGCCGAGATTGTGCGCGAGATCCTCGGCCGCGACGCGGTCGCCCTCCGCAGCCACGACGTGCGAGAAAGCGCGCGCGAGGCCGAGCGTGAAGAAGCCGGCGCCGGCGAAGAGCTCGAGCGCGCGCTCCCCCCTGCCGGCCTCCCTCAGCACGGCTCGGGAGAGCGCATCGAGGAGTAGCGCGTTCGACTGTGCGAAGACGCCGGGAGAGCGCTCGATGCGGGCGCCGCCGGCCAGCAGCGCGAGCCGCGGGCCGCGCGTGGCCGCGATCCCGAGTCGTGTCACGCGGACTTCTCCGCCCTCGCCTGCGGCGAGCTCCCACTCGCCGTCCTCCCGCGGCGGCCGTGCGGCGAGGCC
>CAYOIG010000055.1:0-4307 GCA_964403915.1 uncultured Myxococcaceae bacterium | reverse complement strand
CCCTCGAACATCTTCTGCTCGTCCTTGTGCGTCGTGACGGCGCGGAAGCTCTTCGGCACGGCGAGGCCGCTGAAGGCGTCGGCGCCCGCGCGGGCCTCGATGGCATCGACGATCGGCTGGAGGGCGGACGGCATGGAGGCTCCTTGCTGTGGACCGCCGAGCGTAACCGCCGCCGCAAGCCTCTGCGAGCCGCCCGAGCGCCTTGCCCGCCATGCGGAATGACGTTACGGTCCGCGCTCTTCCAGAGTCTTCCCCACCCGCGCCGAGGCCTGCATGCGCGTCTACGAATACGAGGCGAAGGCCCTGTTCGCGCGCCACGGCCTTCCGCTCGGAAAGCGGTCCCTCGCCCGCACGGCCGGCGAAGCTTCGCGAGCCGCCGCCGAGATCGGCGGCCCGGTGGTGCTGAAGAGCCAGGTGCTCTCCGGCGGCCGCATGAAGGCCGGCGCCGTGAAGTTCGCCGACGGCCCCGAGCAGGCGGCCGCCCATTTCGACACGATCCTGCCCATCGTCGTCAATGGCCAGAAGGCGTGTGGCGTTCTGGTCGAAGAGAAGAGCCCGATCGCGCAGGAGTACTACGTCGGCATCACGTGGGACGGCCGCCGCAAGCTCCCGGTCGTGATCTTCAGCGACATGGGCGGCATCGACATCGAGGAGGTGGCGGAGAAGCATCCCGACCACGTCTCGAAGACGCACGTCTCGACGCTGCTTCCCTTCACGCCGCACGTCGCCAAGGAGGCCGTCGCCGCGACGGGCGTCACCGGAAACGATCTCACCCGCCTCACGCCCATCGTCGCGAAGCTGATCGAGATCTTCTTCCAGTACGACCTGACGCTCGCCGAGATCAATCCCCTCGCGAAGCTCGCCGACGGGCGCTTCCTCGTGCTCGACGGTCACGTCGATCTCGAGGGCGACGCGCGAGAGAAGCACAAGAAGCTGCTGGAGGAGATCGGCATCAAGGCCGAGGAGACGCGTCAGGCCCGGCCGCCGACGGACTTCGAGATCCGCGGCGCGCAGGTCGACGCTTCCGATCACCGCGGCGTCGCCGGCAACGTGGTCGAGTTCGACGGCAATCTCGGCCTCGTGATCGGCGCCGGCGGCGGCTCGCTCACGCTCTTCGACGCCGTGCGCAAGCATGGCGGCCGGCCCGCCAACTACTGCGAGATCGGCGGCAATCCGAGCGTCAAGAAGGCCTGCGCCCTCACGAAGCTCGTGCTCTCGAAACCCGGCGTCGAGAAGATCGCCGTGATGATGAACGTGGTTTCGAACACGCGCGTCGACATCGTGGCGCGCGGCGTGGTGAAGGGCTGCGTCGAATCGGGCCGCGACCCCGCGAAGACCATCGCCATCTTCCGCATACCCGGCTCCTGGGAGGCCGATGGCTTCAAGATCCTCCAGAAGTACGGCGTCGAGTACTGCGACCGCAGCGTCTCGATGTACGAAGCTGCGGGCCGCGCCGTCGCAAAGATGGGGAAGTAGCCAGCATGTCGATCCTCATCCACAAGGACACCACGGTCATCATCCAGGGCATCACCGGCCGCGAGGCCGTGAACATGACCCGCGAGGGCCTCAGCTACGGCACCAAGATCGTCGGCGGCGTGACGCCCGGGCGCGCCGGACGCGACGTCTACGGCGTTCCCGTCCACGACTGCGTCGCCGACATCACGAAGCGCATGCACGTCGACGGCTCGATCGTGACCGTGCCACCGGCCTTCACCAAGGACGCCGTCTTCGAGGCCATCGAGAACGGCATCAAGCTGCTCGTGATCGTGACCGAGCGCATCCCGCGCGGCGAGGTGGCGCAGATGGTCGAGCTCGCGAACCTGCGCGGCGCCCGAATCATCGGGCCCAACTGCCTCGGCATCCTCTCCCCGGACGAGGCCAAGATGGGCGGCCTCGGCGGGCGTGCGGAGGACGCGAAGAAGGCCTTCCGCAAGGGGCCGGTCGGCGTGATGTCGCGCTCGGGCGGCATGACGACCGAGATCTGCAACACGCTCAGCGCCGCGGGTCTCGGCCAGAGCACGGCCGTCTCGATCGGCGGCGACGCCATCATTGGCTCCACCTACGCGGAGCTGATGCCGCTCTTCGAGGCCGATCCCGAGACGAAGGCCATCGCCATCTACTCGGAGCCGGGCGGCCGCATGGAGGCCGAGCTCGCCGAGTGGGTCAAGGAGCACCGCTCGCGGCTGCCGATCGTCGCCTTCATGGCGGGCCGCTTCATGGACGAGATGCCCGGTATGCGTTTCGGCCACGCGGGCACCATCGTCGAGGGCAAGGCCGACACGACGGCCGACAAGATCGAGCGCATGCGCGCGGCGGGCATCGCCGTGGCGGAGCGGATCGAGGAGATCCCGGCCCTCATCAAGGCCGAGCTGCAGAAGCGAGGCATCCACTGATGGCGGGCATGTTCATCGACGTGAAGGTCGACCCGGGTGTCGCAGGCGACGCCGCCCTGACGAAGAAGCTCGTGGAGGTGTGTCCCGTGAACATCTTCGCCGCCCAGGGCGGCAAGCTCCGCATCGTCGACGAAAACGTCGACGAGTGCGTGCTGTGCGACCTCTGTGTCCAGGCTGCGCCGCCTGGTACCGTACAGGTGATCAAGCTCTACGAGTCCTGAGCGAAGGAGCCCCCGTGCGCAGCCCCCGCGACTTCCTCAAGCCCCTTGCCGCCGGCGCTCCGGCCCCGGTGTCGGAGATTCCGTTCAAGCCCTCGCGCATGATCCACTTCTTCGATCCCAGCAACGAGAAGATGGCGGCGAAGCTGCCCGAGATCGCGAAGAAGACCGACATCCTGCTCGGCAATCTCGAGGACGCCGTGCCGGCCGATCGCAAGGAGGCTGCGCGCGAGGGGCTGGTCAAGATCGGCAAGAGCGTCGATTTCGGCGACACCGCGCTCTGGACGCGCGTCAACAGCCTCGACAGCCCGTGGGTGCTCGACGACCTGCTGCGCCTGGTGGGCGAGATCGGCGACCGCCTCGAAGTGATCATGGTGCCCAAGGTCGAGGGGGCCTGGGACATCCACTACGTCGACCGCCTGCTGGCGCAGCTCGAAGCCCGGCACGGCGTGCGCCGCCCGATCCTGGTGCACGCCATCCTCGAAACGGCGCAGGGCGTCGCCAACGTCGAAGAGATCGCGCAGGCGAGCCCGCGAATGCAGGGCATGAGCTTCGGCCCGGCGGACCTCGCGGCCTCGCGGCGCATGAAGACCACGCGCGTGGGCGGTGGCCATCCGGGCTATCTCGTGGTGGCCGACCCCGACAAGGCCGATGCCAGCGCGCCGCGCGCAACCGCGCAGCAGGATCTCTGGCACTACTCGATCGCGCGCATGGTGGACGCCTGCACCAGCAACGGCATGCTCCCCTTCTACGGCCCCTTCGGTGACATCAGCGACGCCGTCGGCTGCGAGGCGCAGTTTCGCGCGTCGTTTCTGATGGGCTGCGTCGGCGCCTGGTCGCTGCACCCGTCGCAGATCGAGATCGCGAAGCGGGTCTTCTCGCCCGACCCGGCCGAGGTGGCCTTCGCCCGCCGCGTGCTCGATGCCATGCCCGATGGCCGCGGCGTTCTGATGCTCGACGGCAAGATGCAGGACGACGCCACCTGGAAGCAGTGCAAGGTGATGGTGTCGCTCGCCGAGCTGCTCGCGAAGAAGGACCCTGAGCTGAAGGCGGCCTACGGGCTCTGAGCCGCGAGACGGACTCGCGCAGTCGTATCGATTCGCAACGCGAGCGGCCCCGCTGCGCATGCGAAGGCGCCCCCACGCGGCGCTTCCGGGCAAACCAGAACGCGACGCGCTCGTTCTACGCGCCAGCCGCTTCCGCCTCCGGCATCCACCAGCGCGCGAGCTCGAGTTCGAGCGCCTCGAAGGGCTCGGCGCGAACGAGCTCGTCACCTCCGTGTGTCGCCGCAAGGAGCCAGCGGCCCACGTCGAGGCGGTAGACCTCGAGGGTGCGCGCGAGGGGATCGACCAGCCACGCGTGCGCCACGCCCTCTCGGGCGTAGATCGGGAGCTTGCGTACGCGGTCGATCCGGGCCGTGCTCGGCGAAACGACCTCGAGCACCCACTGTGGTGCCTGCCGGAACGCGGCCACGTTCGGGAGCACGGGCATCGTCTCACGCCGCCAACCCGCGAAGTCCGGCACGACCACGTCGTCGCCGAGGTGCAGCTCGGGCTCGTAGAGGATCCACCAGCCGCCGGGGCCCTTCGGGTCGCCCGGAGGCCGGTGGAAGGCCGTGAAGAGATCGCTCCCGATGGCCGAGCTCGCGAGTGCGTGCGGCGACGCCGGCCGCGGGCTCGTCACCAGCTCGCCGTCG
>CAYOIG010000054.1:0-4441 GCA_964403915.1 uncultured Myxococcaceae bacterium | reverse complement strand
GGATGAGCTGGCAGCGGCACTTCCAATCCTATGTGGGGCTTCACTCGGCAGAACGAAAGCTCCGCCAGATCCTCACCGATTTTCGTTTCGGACGACTCGCCGACATCCTCCTGGAGCGCAAGCTTCTGGAGGTGCCAGGTTCGGCGCTGCGCAGCGTCTGAGAAGGGCGGGCAGGAGGGGACGGGCGTGACGACCTTTGCAGAGATCGCCTTCTGGATCGCGGCGGTTTGGATCGCCTACGTGCTCGTGCTCTACCCCGGGCTTACGGTCGTGGTTGGGAGCATGCTGCAGCGCGTGCGAAAGCCCATCCGCGGCGACGTGACGCCCCGCATCTCGTTCGTCATCTCGGCCTACAACGAGGAGAAGGCGATCGAGCAGAAGGTCCGCCAGACCCTTGCCCTCGACTACCCTCCCGACCAGCTCGAGGTCATCGTCGCGTCCGATGGATCCACGGACCGCACCGACGAGATCGTCAAGGGAATCGGTGACCATCGGGTGCGGCTAGTGCGTGCCGAGGGGCGTGTCGGAAAGACCGCCACGGTGGCTCGTGCCGTCGGGATGGCCACAGGCGAAATCCTCGTGTTCTCGGACGCCACAGGTGTCTTTAGCCCGAACGCCCTGCGCGCTCTCGCGGCGCGATTCGCAGACCCGGATGTCGGCTGCGTCGCCGGCCGCGTGGTCTACCGCTACGGGAGCGATTCGACATCGGAGGGCTTCAAGAGCTACCAACGCGTGGCTGTGGCGGTGCGCCGTGCAGAGAATGAGTTCGGTGATCAGACATCGGTGAGTGGCTCGATCCATGCGATGCGACACGAACTCTTTCGCTCGGGCGCACCTGGCTTCTCCATGGACGTGATAGACGCCGTGCACACGGTGGTGCAGGGCAAGCGTGTGGTCTACGAGTACGACGCCGTGTCTCTCGAGGACTCTCGCAGCTCGAACCGCGACGAGTTCAATGCGCGCGTGCGCATCAGCATCCGCAACAACAGCATGGCGCGCTACATCGTAAATGCCCTCATCGGCAGCCAACGCTGGTTCTACCTGTGGCAAATGGTGAGCCACAAGATGATGCGCTGGTGGCTGTGGGTGCCGCTCGCCGCGCTCTTACTGTCGAACCTGATGTTGGCCTCGAAGTCCTTCTCCTACGAAGCTCTCACGGTCGCTCAACTCGCCTTCTACGCCTTCGCGACGGTGGGGCTGGTCCGCGGCCGCGGGGATGGGCGCTTGGGCAGCCTCGCGGCCCTGGCGGCCTTCTTCCTGATGGGCAACGCGGCCATGTGCGTCGGGACGATTAGGGGGCTCCTGGGTGCCCAGAAGCCCGCTTGGGAGCCCCTACGCTAGGAGGCGCGCGATGCTCGACGTCCTGGGAATGCTGCTCTTCGGGGCCCTGCCGGTAACAGCCCTCGCGTGGCTCGTCGCGGCCTACTGCCCTTTGCGCCACAGCTTTCGCATCCGCGATTCACCCCACCAAGGGCTTCTCCATCGGGTCTTCACCACCCAGAGATGCAAGCACGGCGTCGTTGTCGTTGGAGCATCGTGTTCTACCGGCGGGCTGCTCTTCTCCTGGCACCTGCTCTTCTCGTAGGGCGCACTGGTCATGAGCATCGCCGGCATCGTGGTTCTCCTGCTGGGGCTGACCTCGTCCATTGTGGCCGGAGCGTGTGGGCTTGCGGCGCTTCAGGCGGCTCGGCGTCCTCGTGTGCTCTGCCTCATGTACCACCGAGTGGCTCCGCGGGAGACGTGGGAGGCCCTCAGCGGGACCGAGCGCGTGTTCACCCTCCCCGATGAATCGTTCGACGCGCAGCTCGGGTGGCTCCGTGAGCATGGCTACCAGTTCGTGGGCCCGGGCGACGTAGTGAGCTTCGCGAGCCGCGGGATCCCGCTCGCCGACCGGTCGGTACTGATCACGATCGACGACGGCTGTGTGAGCGCACATGCGCGCATGCTTCCGATTCTGCGCCGCCATAGTGCGCGCGCCGTGCTATTTGTCACTACCGATCCCGAGAGCGGGATCTTCCGCCTTCAGGCGGGCGAGCGGCGCCTGACCGACGCGGAGATCCGGGAGCTCTCAGCGGCGGGGATCGAGATCGGCTCCCACGCCGTCTCGCACCGACCCCTCTCGGCCATGCACGAGGAGGAGATTCGGCGCGAGTTGGCAGACTCGAAGCGCGAGCTCGAGCGCGTGACGGGAGCTCCGGTCCGGCACTTCGCCGTGCCCGCCAACTGGTTCAACGCGCGTGTGCAGAGGATCGCCCGAGAGACTGGCTATGAGGCCGTCTTCTGCTCGCGGCCGGGCACCGTGCGCCGG
This sequence comes from uncultured Myxococcaceae bacterium, assembly GCA_964403915.1. GTDB lineage: Bacteria > Myxococcota_A > UBA9160 > UBA9160 > UBA9160 > MYXO. The sequence goes on along the minus strand of CAYOIG010000054.1, from coordinate 2,133 downwards.
TTCGCGGGCGCCTATGGCATTGCGCGGGTAAATGTGGAGGGAGGGCTCGACCTCGAGGGCTTCGCGCGCGCCCTCTCGCCCGCGGGCATCGCGCAGCGGCGGCTCGTGATGGCGCTACGAGGGCTGCCGAAGCGTCTCGTCGGACCGCGCGCGTGGACGGCCCTGCGTGAGAGCGCCCTCGGACGTGCCGCTGGCCAATGGCTCTCGCCCTCGCGCATGGCCGCAGCGGCCGCCCTTGCAGCCGGCGCCGGGCTGCTGGCGATGCTGGGCTGGCTCCTGGCGCGGAGCTAGCCCAACTTCCGCCTGGCGCGTCGGATTCTTGGCTCTTCAGGGGTCTAGGACCCGGAGTCGGCACTACACGAATGGTTGACGTCGATCAGTCGCTCTCCGTTCACGTCCGCTCCCGCTCCACGTGCCCCTTCCAGCCGAAATGGGGCTCGAAGCGGTGAGCGCTCTCGAGGGCCGCAACGGGAAGATCGCGCGCGCCGAAGCGCTGCGCCTGCACCTCGCCGACGCAGACGTCACCGGCGCTTCGCACGGCCGTGATGCGAGGCCCGGCATCGCGGATGGCCTCGATCAGCTTCGGGATGCGCTCCTCATCGAAGCCCATGAGCCGCACCGCGACGAGATCGACGGCCGCCGGATCCGTTCCCGCGAGCACCACACCGAGGGGAACGTCCCGCGGCGCCAGGGGGCCCTCGCCCTCGCCGGCGACGATGCCGTCGAGGACGGTCAGCACCGTGCGCACGGGGCCGTCTGCGCCGAGGTGCAGGCCCTGCGCGTCGCTGTAGTAGAGGCAGCGGTTCAGGTCGAGGCACATGCGCCAGGTGGTGCGGTTGCCATGCCAGTTGCCGCTGCGGATGAAGTCTCGGCCGCCTCGTGCACGATCTTCGAGGCGCCGGAAGGCGCGGAAGAAGCCGAGCAGCGTGCCGCGCGAGAGCAGCGGCCGCGCGAGCTCGATCGCGCGGCTGCGGGCGCGGTCGAGAAGCCCGGCCTCCGGGAACTCGTCTCCGCCACCGGACGCGCCGCCCAGCGAGTGGTGCGGGAGCCAGTTCTTGTCGCCGTTGATGCCGACGAGGTTCTTGAACGCGAGCGTCACGCCCGTCTTCTTGTGGGTCTTCAGCTTCGGCAGGCTCACGACGAGATCGGCCGAGAGCACGGACTCCGAGAGCAGGTAGGCGTTGCGGCCGCCGGCGTGGTGTGCGGTGGTCGGGCCCGGGTCGTAGTCGGTGCCGCGGAAGCGCTGGGGATCGAGGCCCGAGCCGGCGAAAAAGCTCCGCTCGCCGAGATCGACGACGCGGTAGCCACGGGGATCGCCCGGCAGGGCGTGCCGCGCGACGATGATGCCGTCGCGGGTCTCGACGCGCTCCCGGCGCAGATCGATCACGCCGAGACTGCGCCCGCAGCGTTCGGCGAAGTGACGCACGATCGCATCCAGCCCGGTGAGGCGCCGGATCTCGCCAAAGTCGCAGTCCTGCTGCGGCGCCTCGGCGATCTCGACGCTGCCGGCGGCTCCGGCCGCGAGGAAGGCGTAGTCCGCCACGGCCCGCACGATCGCGCCGTGGGTGATGACCGCGGCGAGCGTTCCGTCCGGCGCCGGATTCCAGTGGCGGATGAAGTTCGGCTTGAGGACGATCCGGCGGCCGGCCTCGACCAGCGCGCCGAGGGGGTTCCAGGCCGGCGTGCCGAAGCGCGCGGCATCGAGGCCGAGGCCGAGCAAGGCGGCGCGCACGCCCGCGTAGGCAGGATTCGGCGGCCCCACGTCGAGCTGCTCGCCGTAGAGAGCGCGCAGCTCGGGGTAGGCCTCTGCGGGGCCAAAGGGCGCCGCGACCGCAGCGTAGCCCGGCTCGGTTCGTGCGAGACCGACCCGGATCATGTGCCGAGCTTTCCCACGCGCGATTTGACGGCGCGGAGCTTGCCGTTCGGCTCGCGCGCGATCGTGGCGACGAGAACGATCTCGAGCGCGAGCGTGCTCCCGACGCGCCTGCGGATCTCCGCGCGCAGCCGCTCCTCGGCATCGGCGCCAAAGCCCGGCCGCGGCACCACGAACACGCGCAGCGCGCGGTTCGTTTCCTGCACGAGCTGCGCCTCGGCCACGAGCGGCTGGTCCTTGAAGACGTGATCCATGCCGCC
>CAYOIG010000053.1:0-2716 GCA_964403915.1 uncultured Myxococcaceae bacterium | reverse complement strand
TCCAGGAAGTAGGCCTGCGGATTCCCGCCACCCTCGTGGGCAGTATGGCACGCGACGCAGCGCACCTCGAAGCGCCCGTTGTGGACTGGGACTGCGTGGAAGGGCTGCGCGCCCTCGCCCTGCGCCGGGGAGAACTCCGCGTGGCATTTCGTGCAGTCCTCGTCCCGCAGGGGCCAGCGCATCGATTCGGGCTCCTCGAAATCGCCCACCACGTACCAGAAGGCGTCCTTCGCGGCGAGGGCCTTCACACGCGCCCGTCCGAGCGGGCCCGTCCCACCGTGGCAGTCGATGCAGCGGAAGCTCCGGTCGTCGCGATGCTCGCTGCCCGCGAGGGCATGGGCGGCGGCGAGGTTCCGCGGCGGCTGTGCGTCGAAGTCCTGGCGGATGCGCTCGTGGAGCGGAGTCGCCGGCGTCAGATGGCAGGCGTTGCAGAAATCGTTCTCCTGCTCGAGACGGTCGCTCAGCATCCAGCCCGCCGGGCCGAGCAGCGTGGCCACGAGCGCCCCTACCCCCAGCCACTGGCCCAAGCGCCACCGCCCGAACGACATGCGGCGAAGTCTCCCACGGGTGGCAGGCCCGGCGCTACAGTCGCGTGGCGCGCCCGCGCGAGGAGGCAGCGGTGGAGCTCGAACGAATCGGTCGTCTCGGTGTCTGGACCTGGCTCGACACTCTCAGCGCGGCGGAGGCCGCGGCCGCGACACGCCGGATCGAAGATCTCGGCTACGCGATGCTCTGGCTTCCAGAGGCCGTGGGGCGCGATCCCTTCGCCCTCGTCTCCTTCCTCGCTCCCCAGACCTCGCGGCTCGTGTTCGCGACCGGGATCGCCAACCTGTACGCCCGCGACGCCATGACGATGAACACGCTGCGGCAGACCGTGGGCGACCTGACGGGCGGGCGCTTCGTGCTCGGCATCGGCGTCTCCCACGCCCACCTCGTGACGGCGGTGCGGGGCCACGCGTACGGCAAGCCCGTCTCCACCATGCGCGCCTATCTCGAAGCCATGGCGAAGGGCATGTACATGGCGCCGAAGGCCGCGCCCGAGCCGCCGATCGTGCTCGCGGCGCTGCGCCCGAAGATGCTGGCGCTGGCGGCCGAGAAGACCCAGGGCGCCCATCCTTATTTCGTGCCGCCGGAGCACACGGCGCGCGCGCGCGAGGCCCTCGGACCGAAGGCGTGGCTGGCGCCGGAGCAGATGGTGCTGCGCGAGCGCGATGCATCGAAAGCGCGCGCGATCGCGCGCGCCAACATGCGGATCTACGTGGGGCTGCCCAACTACCAGAACAATCTGCGCTGGCTCGGCTACGGAGACGCCGACTTCGAGGGCGGCGGCAGCGACCGCCTCGTCGACGCGATCGTCGCGTGGGGCGACGACCGAGTGATCGAGGCGCGCGTGAAGGCCCACCTCGACGCGGGCGCGAACCACGTCTGCATCCAGCCGCTGCGGCCCGACGGCAAGCCCGGGCCCGACATGGAGGCGCTCGAAGCGCTGGCGCCGCGCTTGTGCAAGCGAGGCGCAGCGCGATGCGTACGCGAGTGGCGGCTGCGGCCGGGCGGCGACGCCGCGAGTGCCGCTGAGGTGAGCGCTCCGGTTCGCAAGTTCTGGGGCTGGGGCCTCGAGGGCGAGGGGCCCGGCCCCGACCAGATTCGCGGCATCGGGCAGATCCTCTCGGCGCGCTTCGGTGTCGCTCTCGACCTCGTGGCGCCGCCGCAGATCGGCGAGATCTCGCTGCCCGCGCCGCGCATCGCACCGCCCCCTGCCCTCGCAGCGCTGTGCTCGGCGACGACCTTCGACCGCGCCTCCCGCACCTACGGCAAGTCGTACCGCGACGTGGTCCGGGGGCACGCGCGGCGCTTCGAGCACCCTCCGGACGTCGTGGCGCGACCGCGCACGGAGGCCGACGTCGTCCGCCTGCTCGACTGGGCCGTCTCGGCGCGCGCGGCCGTGATCCCCTACGGAGGCGGCTCGAGCGTCGTGGGCGGCGTCGAATGCGACGTCGGCGACGCGTACCAGGGCGCCGTGAGCCTCGACCTCGGCGCCCTGGGCCGCGTGCTCGAGGTCGATCGGGTCTCGCGTGCTGCCCGCATCGAGGCGGGCGTGCTCGGCCCGGCCCTCGAGGCCCAGATCCGCCCCCACGGGCTCACGCTCCGGCACTACCCGCAGTCCTTCGAGTTCTCCTCTCTCGGCGGCTGGATCGTGACGCGCTCGGGCGGCCACTACGCCACGCTCTACACCCACATCGACGAGTTCGTCGAAGGCCTTCGCGTCGTAACACCGACGGGTGTCGTCGAGACGCGCCGTCTGCCCGGCTCCGGCGCCGGACCGAACCCCGACCGCCACTTCATCGGCTCCGAGGGCATCCTCGGCATCGTGACCGAGGCCTGGATGCGGCTGCAGGATCGGCCGACGTTTCGCGCGCAGACCTCCGTGCGCTTCGCGGGCGAGCAGGCCTTCCTGCGCGGAGCCGAGGCCGTGCGGCGGCTCTCGCAGTCCGGCCTGTTTCCGACCAACTGCCGGCTGCTCGATCCGGGTGAGGCCGCAACCTCGGGCGCCGCGAGCTCCCCGGGCGAGGCGGTTCTCGTGCTCGGCTTCGAGTCGGCCGATCACCCCCTCGAGGCCTGGATGGCGCGGGCGCTCGAGCTCTGCCGCGATGCGGGCGGCCTCGTGGCCGAGGGGGCAGGCGCCACGCAGCAGGGCCAAGGCGCGCCGCGCGACGCC
>CAYOIG010000052.1:0-8993 GCA_964403915.1 uncultured Myxococcaceae bacterium | reverse complement strand
CGCAGCGTACCTTCGAAACGGCGGTGGAAACGTTTGTTCGTCCACCGTTGCAGTTGCTCTCGAGGCCTCTGGTGCGGCTCCGATTCCCCGAGCCGCGGGCAATCTGGTCACGCCCGCTGGTCTGCGAGCGTTCGGGCCTACGATCGGGCAGATCTACATCCCGCTGAGCCCCGAGGAGAATCACTGAGCCATCCGCATGATTTCTCGAATGGAGTGGAGGTCTCCGCTGCCTCGGTGCTCCGGCGCGAACTCTCGTGGGCCGGTCTCGTGTTGTTACAGATCGCATTGCTGGTCTCGCTGACTGGCTTGTCCGGCTACCTGCTCCGGTTTGCATGGTTCGAGGGTCTCTTCCGCATTCCGGGTGAAACGGTCTTGCTTCCTGCCTGGATCGGCATCGTCGCGGCCGGACCGCTCATCGTCGCCATCCTGATTGTCTGGGCGTGGCAGCTCGCGCGGCGGCGTAGAGGGAAAGCGCCTCGGGCCGGAGTGTTCGTGCATCTTACGGCGGCCTTCGTCGGCGCCGCAGCGCTGTTCCAGCGGCTGATGTGGGCGGAGAAGCACGGCGGCCCGACCGTCAGCCTCGGGATCCTGATTCCAACGGTCATGGTGACTCTCGTCACCTTCTTACTTCTCTACTGGCCCCGCCTCGCATTCCGCTCCCTCCGGGCTCCTACCGCCGAACCACCTCGTTGACCAGCGCCTTCCCCTCTCTCCACCGCCGCAGGTTGTCGAGAAAGATCGCCGTCGCGCGCGGGTGATTCGCGGGCGTGGTGCCCGAAGAGTGCGGTGTGACGATCACGTTCGGCAGGCCCCACAGCGGGCTCGCGGGCGGCAGAGGCTCCGTGGCGAAGACGTCGAGCCCCGCGCCACCGAGGGCCCCGGACTCGAGCGCCTGCACCAGCGCGCTCTCGTCCACGAGATCTCCGCGCCCGACGTTCAGCAGGCGAGCGCCCGGCTTCATGCGGGCGATGGCCTCGGCCGAGAGGATGCCCTGCGTCTCGCTCGTGAGCGGGAGCGCGAGCACGAGCCAGTCTGCGCGCGGCAGAAGATCGAGAAGCCGCGAGAGCGGCCACGTTTCGCAGGGCTCGTCCCCCTTTGGGCTCCGCGTCATCCCGATGACGCGCATGCGAAGGGCCGTGCCGAGACGCGCGATCTCGCGTCCGATCGGGCCCATGCCGAGGATGCCGAGCGTCTGCTCCTGAAGATCGACGACGTCGTGCGGCTCCCACGCCCGCCGCTCCTGGGCCTGCGTCCAGCGGCGAAGGTCACGCGAGAGCGCGAGCAGATAGAGCGCGACGGTCTGCGCGATCGGCACGGCGCTCGCGCCCGAGGAGGTCGTGATGCGAACGCCGCGCACGAGAAGCTGCTGGAACCAGGGATGATCCACGCCGGCGCTGAAGACGTGGAGCCAGCGCAGGCCCTCGGCCTTCGCCAGCGCGAGCACGAACTCACGGGCGCGTGCGGGAAAGAGATCGCCCGAGAAGTAGGCGATCTCGGCTCGCGTGGGGTCGCCCTCGACCCCCTCCGGCCGCAGCACGACGAGGGGGCGGTCCCCGCAGGCGTCGCGCAGCGCGGCGCCGCCCTGGCCGACGACGTGATCGGAGACGAGGATTCCGCCGCCCATGGTCCCCTGACGTACGGACGGCCGGGCCCCGCGAGGAACCCGGCCGCCGTCTCTCCTGCTGCCGCTCCGTCCCCCCTCCGGTCACGGGGCCTCTCGGCCGCGCACCGTCGGTGGCGCGAAGCTGGCCGCTATGCCAGCCCCTTCTTCGCTTCCAGCTCTTTCTGGTAGCGGAGCGCCTCGCGCTGCTCATCGGTGAGCAGCGCCGTTGCCACCTTCGGCCGCAGGATCGAGTAGAACGTGGGCACGATCGTGATGGCGCCGAGCATGTTGATGATCATGAGGATCACCAGCAGCTGCGCCATCTCGGCCTGGAACCGCAGGTTCGAGAAGCTCCAGAGGATGATGCCTCCCACCACGGTGGTGGCCGTGAAGCTCACGGCCATGCCAGTGGTGCGGATGGCTCTTCGCACGGCTTCGTCGATGTCGGAGGTTTCGGCCACCTCCTGCCGGATGCGGTCCACGATGTAGATTGCGTAGTCGACGCCGATGCCGACGCCCACGGACTGCACCGGTAGCGTGTTGATGTTGAGGCCGATGCCCATGATGGCCATGTAGGCCAGCGAGAGCAGCGTCGCCGTCGCGATCTGGAGGAAGATGATCCCGCCGCTCGCCATCGACTGATACGTGATGGAGTGGAGGATGAAGATCACGAGAAAGATGAGCGAGATGTTCGCCACGTGGGCGCGCTCGACTTCGTCGTTGATCGCGGCCAGGATGCCCATCACGCCGCCTGCCATCACGAACTGGGCGCCTCGCGTCCACGACTGGGTCGGCTGGTACTCGGGGATCTTGTCCACCGACTTCATGTCCTGGACGATCAGATCCTTGGTGTTGAGACCAACGGCCCGGATGCCGAGCTCCTCGTTCTCCCACCACTGATCGACGTCGCTCTTGTCCCAGTCGGCGAGGTCTTCCGGCCAGGTGAAGAACTCGTTCTCGCCCACGGAGCTCTTTTCTTCCTCGTAGTCGGCGATGGCGCCCTCGCGCATCTCGTCGATCCAGGGCGGGAGCCCGGCCTCCTTCACGCTGCTCACGGGCAGGGGCTTGTAGCCGTCGCCCTCGCGCACACGGATGTTGAGCGTGTGGTTGCGCGGCGGCAGGAGCGGATCGAAGAAATAGTAGAACCAGTCGACGAGATTCTGGGGGTTGAAGAAGCTCACCCCCGGCGGCGCCTTGTCCTTGGTGAGGCGCACGGAGACCTCGCCCATGTGGTTCGTGTCGATGAACTCCACGGCCTCCTTCACCGCGTGATGGATCGTGTCTCCCTTGTGATCGCGGTAGAAGAACGAGATGTTCGCGTCCTTGCCGTCGTCGGTCATGTACGGCCGCAGGAAGCCCGGCGGACCGTTCGTCTGAAGCTGGAAGATCATGCCGCGCACGGTCGCCGGATCGTTCGGGATGAAATACCACTTCGGGTCGCCGTAGTGGTTCATCTGCCACGAGCCCTTGATGAACGGCACGAGGGAGACGGAGGCGCCGAGGGGCGTCTCGCTGCGCATCCAGCGTTCGAAGAGCTCCATCTTGCCGACGGGGCCCGCGTCGCCCGATGCGTTGGCCCGGTCGCCGTTCACGTACACCACCATCGAGTCGACGCCGCCGAACTGCGTCGCGATCTGGGCGGTGGCGACGTTGAACTCGTGCGTGGGCCAGAGCAGCGGCGTGCCGGGGCTCGCCTCTCCGATCTTCGAGTGGAAGATCGTGATGTAGGTCGAGGTCGCGAAGATCGCGACGGTCGCGAAGCCGATCACGTACTTCCAGCGCGGGTGGGTGCAGGCCCAGCCGATGGCGCGCATGATCTTGACCATCGTCACGGGCAGGAAGTGCTCGGCCTCGTGGGGCGCCGGCAGGTAGCAGATCATGATCGGGTGGAGCAGCTCCACCGTGAACAGGATCGAGAACACCCACCACGCGCCGAAGATCGCGAGGTCGCGCATCTGCGGAATGGAGGTCACGAGGATCACGAGCAGGCCGCCGACGTCGACGATGATGCCGAGGGTGCCGGGGATGAAGACCTCGCCCATGGCGACGGTGGCGGCCTCGACCTTGGCGACGTTCGGATCGCCGTAGCGGGGCAGCAGGAGCTCGTAGTCCTCGAAGAAGCGCTCGGCCATCTGCACCGTGTGCGAGACGGCGCGCGCCGTGATGATCATCGGGATCACGAGGACGAGTGGGTCGAAGGTGATGCTCATGTAGCCAGTGAAACCGAGGCCCCAGATCACCGTGATGACCGCCGCGATCATCGGGATCAGCACGCCGTGGAGTCGCCGGAAGTAGGCCAGCAGCAGCGCGAAGATCATGACGATCGTCGCGATGGTGTAGAGCACGACTTCCTGAGCGTGCTTCAGCACCCAGCCGGTGAGAATCGGCGTTCCGGAGATGAAGATGTCGACGTTCTCGGTCTGCTCCCGGTCCTTGATGCCCTGCACGTGATTGAACACGGCCTCGTACACCGGGCGGTTGAAGCGGTCGGTGACGAAGCCGGCGGTGATGAGCGCGCCCTTCTCGTCCATCGATACCAACCGGCCGTAGATGTAGGGCGGGTTCTGTCGAACGAGCTCGCGCAGCGCGTCGGCGTCTTCCGGGTTCTCGGGCACGCCCTTCATCAGCACGTCGGACGTGATGGAGCCGTCGGCTTCGACCTGCACCACGCGCGTGCTGCGCGCCGACACCGATGCGATCTGGTCGTGGTTCACGGGGTAGGGCGGGTACTTCTCGTCGAGAGCGATCGCGATCTTGTCGGCCGACAGCACCCCCTCGGCTTCGAGCTGGTCGCGCAGCTCGGTGCGCTCCTTGGTGTGGCTGTCGTAGCCCATGCCGTCGAGCTGCTTGGTGATGCGATCGATCTTCCCCAGGACTTCGGGCGTGAAGACGGTTCCGTCCTTCACGACCACGCCGATCGCGACCAGCGAAGAGGTGCCGAAGCGGCCGGCGAACTTGTCCTGGGCGTGGATGAAGGGGTGCTCCGGGTAGAGAGAGCGCTGCGAGGTGTCCACTCGCACGATGGGGCCCGGCAGCGGCTTGCCGAAGGCCGACGTCACCATGTTCACGATCGGGTAGAGGAAGAACAGGGTCGTGAAGATCAGCATCAACCCGATGGGCGCGCGGTTTCGCGTCACGAAGCGCGCGAAGCGCAGGGTCGCGGTCTCGCGGATGTGGTGCTGCGGGGTCTCGGTCATGGAAAGGGAACTCCTCGGGACATGGGGCGGCCAAGACCTTCGACACGCGAGCCCCCCACGGGCGATTCAGGGCAAAAAGAGACGCTGAGCGGCCGCAGCCAACGACCAGCGGCACGCCGCGGCACCTTATTTCTTTCGGGGGCCGGGGGTCAAGGGTCGTGTGCACCGGATCGACCCGGAGTCGAGAAAAGACGACCCGAACCGGCGCCTTGCCGGGTTTGCCCTACGCGCCGGGCCGGAGCTCGAGGAGCACCAGGGGCTCCTGGGCGAGATCGAAGTCCCGCAGGATCCGGACCTCGAGGCCGGGCTCGAGAGCCAGGGCGCGGCGTCCCGACTCCTGGGTCAGCACCAGTGCCCCGGCCTCGCCCTGCACGCGGGCCCACTGCGCCACCGCGGCGGCGTTCTCGAGGACCGGGATCGCACGCCGCGTGAGAAGACGGCTCATCTGGTGCTGCTCCTCGTAGAGGCCGAGCAGCGCGGTCGGCCGGCCTTCGGCCACGGGCGCAAGGGCTGTGCGCGCGAGCGGGATCGGATCGTGCTGGCGCAGCTGGCCGGCCCCAAGGAGGCTGATCGCGGTGAGGACGCCCAGGAGCAGGGCGGCGAGGGGGAGAGGGCTCCTGCGGGCTGCCCCTCCGCGGGCGAGGCTCGCGAGGGCGAGCACGGCTCCGCCGCCCGTGGCGAGGGCGACGGGAGCCGCGAGCCAGCGCTCGGGTGGGAGAGCGAAGCCCGACACGGGCTCGACGTCGAGGAGCAGCATCGCGGCTCCCGCCAGCGATCCGGCGAGGGCGAGCGCGGCCAGCAAGATCCCCGTCGCCCAGACCGTGAGCCGGGCCGGGCCCGCCTCCGCCCGGCCACCGCTCGGCGCGTACCACAATCCGACGAGCAGCAGCGAGAGGCCGGGGCTGGCAGGCAGGAGGTAGCGCTGGTGCTTGGCCTCGGAGAGATGGAGCACCGCGAAGATCGCGACGAACCAGACGAGCGCGAAGCGGAGCCCGTCGCTCGCCTGCCAGGGCCGCCGGCGCCAGAGCCAGAAGCCGAGCGCTGGCAAGAAGAGGCTCCAGGGGAGCTGCATCACGAGGAGGCTCCGGCTGTAGAGCAGCAGGCCCCCGGTCCGGGTCGCGAGGTCGGTCTCAGCCAGCGCGCGTAAGGCCTCCTCGGTGCCGAGCCGGGCTGCAAGCAACGCCGGCCAGAGCGAGAGCAGGACGAGGAAAAGGGCCAGCCCGGCGAGGCTCCCTCGCGAGACGAAGACGTGCAGCCGTCGCGTCCATGCTGCCCAGCCCGTCGCCACGAGCAGGAAGAGAAGAATCGCGAGGGGGCCCTTGGTCAGCGTCGCGAGCGCGACGGCCAGCCAGGCCAGACCGAGGAGGGCCTGCCGCGGCCGCTCCTTCCTGGAGGCGCCCAGGTAGAAGGCGGTGAGCGCGGCGGTCAGCAGGGCGGCGAAGACGGGGTCGAGCCGCTTTCCCGTGGCCTGGCTGAAGGCTTCCCAGGTCGTCGCGAACACAAGCACCCCAGCGAGGGCCGGCTCCCCCTTTCCGTAGATGGCGGCGCCGAGCCGGTGGATGCAGAGCAGCGACAGGGCGAGAGCCAGCAGATCCGGCACGTGCGCGACCCATCCGGGCGCTTCGCCGAGCAGCGCAATCAGTGGCGCCATCAGCCAGAAGAAGAAGGGGGGCTTGTCGAGGTAGATGTGGTCGACGAGCCGCATCACGACCCAGTCGCCCGATCGCGCCATCTCGTCGGCGATGCCGAGATAACGGACGTAGCCGAAGTCGACGGGCTCGACGGCCATGCGCCAGAAGAGGGCGGCGACGGCTGCAACGGCGGCGGCCGGCAGGAGCCTCGAGGTCACCGGCGAAGGCGTGCCCATGAGAGGCCGCGGGTAGGCCGGATCCCCGGCGCCGTCAAGCCGGGAGGAGCCGCTTTGGCGGCAGGGGGCGTGGGTGTGCTACCTCGCGCGCGTGCCAGGAGGGCCCGTGCGGGCACGCCGGCCCCCTCCCGCGCGCCCCCACTGCCGTTCGGAGTCGCATGCGGATCCTTCAGGTCGGTCTGGGTCGCTGGGGCCAGAACCATCTCGCGACGTGGCGCCAGCTCGGCGCCGAGCTTCGCCTCTGTGACGAGAGCCCGAAGCTGCTGGAGGGCGCGGCCGAGCCCGCCTCCACCGACTACCGCGACTTCCTGGCCGACGTCGACGCCGTGGACGTCGTGACCCCGGCCCCGGCGCATGCGCCGCTGGTCCATGCGGCCCTCGAGGCCGGCAAGCACGTGCTGGTGGAGAAGCCGCTCACGCCCGCGGCGAAGGACGGCTTCGTGCTGCATGACGAGGCCCTGCGGCGCGGTCTGGTGCTGCAGGTCGGGCACGTCTTCCGCTTCACGCCCGAGGCGCAGGCCACTTCGAAGATCGTCGCCGCCGGCGACCTCGGCCGGATCCGCTACGCAGTGGCGCGCTTCGCGAGCTTCAAGCGCCCGCGCACCGATGGCGGCATCGCGATCTCCGACGGTGTCCACTTCGTGGACCTGCTGTCGTGGCTGCTGGGTCGACAGCCGGAGGCGGTGACGGCCACGCTGCGCGATCACCTCGGCCGAGGGATCGACGACGCAGCCTTCCTCTCGCTCGACTACGGCGACGTGCTCGGCGTGGTCGAGGCGAGCTGCTTTCCGCCGGAGCCCCAGCGCGACCTCGAGATCATGGGCACCGAGGGTGCGTTGCGCGTCGATCTGCTCGCGAAATCGGGCCGTGTGCGTCTGCATCGCCAGCGCCACGTGCAGGACGCGCGCGGCGAGTGGCAGATCGAGAGCGGCGCGGCAGAGACGATCGAAGTCGCCGCCGCACCGCCGCTGGCCGCGGAGCTTCGCGAGTTCATGGCGGCCTGCGAGGCCGGCCGGCCCTCGCGCGTGGCCGCGGATGGCTGGGACGGCGCGGCCGCCACCGCCGTGCTCGAAGCCGCCGTTACGTCCGCTCGTGAGGGGCGCCGTGTTCCGGTCGAGCTGCCTGCTCGTGTTGGAGGATCGAAGTGACGCAGCCTGGTGTCATTCGAAGCGTTCCGCTCTCACGCGTCGAGATCGACGACGAGATCCGAGCCCGGGTCATCGCGGCCGTCGACTCGGGCCAGTACATCCTCGGCCCCGAGTGCAAGGCCCTCGAGAAGGAACTCGCCGCATGGATGGGGCGGCAGCACGCCGTGCTGCTCGCGAATGCCACGGCCGGGCTCATGCTCACGCTGGACGCGCTCGGCGTCGGGCCCGGCGACGAGGTGCTGGTGCCCGCGCACACGGCATTCCCGACGGTGGAGGCGATCTTCCAGACCGGCGCGCGGCCGGTCTTCCTCGACATCGACGAGAGCTATTGCCTCGATCCCTCCTGGCTCGAGCCGCGCATCACGGCCCGTACCCGGGCGATCGTTCCGGTGCACCTCTACGGGCATCCCTGCGACCTCGACGTGATCACCGACGTGGCCCGCCGGCACGGCCTTCTGGTGCTCGAAGACTGCGCGCAGGCGCAGGGCGCTTGCTGGCGCGAGCGCAGGGTCGGGGCCTTCGGCGTGGCGGGCGTGCTCTCGTTCTACCCGTCGAAGAACCTTCCGACCCTCGGCGACGGGGGCGCCGTGGTCACCGACGACGAAGGTCTCGCGCGCAAGCTCCGCATGCTCCGCGACCACGGCCGCAAGGAGAAGCTCACCCACGACGTCGTCGGGTGGAATCTGCGCTTCAACGAGATCCAGGCCGCCGCGACGCGCGTGCTGCTGCGGCGCCTCGATGCCTCGAACGAGGGCCGTCGCCGCGTCGCCGCCCGCTACGCCGGGCTGTTGCAGGGGCTCCCCTTGCAGCTCCCGCAGGAGGGCAAGCACGCCCACCACGTCTTTCACCTCTACGTGGTGCGTACGCCCGAACGCGACGCGCTGCAGAAGCATCTGAAAGGGGCGGGCATCGGCACTGGCATTCACTACCCAGTGCCGAACCACCTGCAGCCCGCGACGCTCGGGCGCCCCGGCGTGCGCAGCGAAGCGCTGCCGCGAACCGAGGCTGCGTGCCGGGAGATCCTCTCGCTGCCCTGCTTCGGCTCGATGCGGGACGAAGAGGTCGTCTACGTGGCGGAGGCCGTGAAGGGCTTCTTCGCCAGCAAGGGTGCGTAGGCCGTGGAGACGCCGGAGCTCTCGATCGTCATTCCGGCCTACGACGAGGAGAAGAACGTCCCG
>CAYOIG010000051.1:0-2599 GCA_964403915.1 uncultured Myxococcaceae bacterium | reverse complement strand
CACCTGGATCTGGACGATGCGCCCGCAGAGCTCGAGCGGAACGCTGAGCGGCCGTCCCGCGCTGTTCGTGACGAGCACGGCCGGCAGCCGCTCGATGTCAGTGGTCGTCCAGTACTCGACCTGCGAGCCGTGGCTGTCGAGGCGCTGGTGGAAATATCCCTGCCGGTCGAAGAGGCTCACGCAGACGAGAGGAAGCGCGAGATCCGATGCCGCCTTCACGAGGTCCCCGGCGAGCACGCCGAGGCCGCCGCCGTAGAGCGGCAGCGAGCAGTGGCCTCCGAACTCGGAGCAGAAGTAGGCCACCGGACGCTCGGGAGCGATCACACCGGCTCTTGCCGGCCGCGAGCGATCCTCCGCGAGCGCCTCGGCCACGCGCTCCACCCGCCCCGCGTAGGCGGGGTCTCCTGCGAGCTGCCGCATCCGCTGCGGCGTCGCGGCCTCGATGATCCAGCGCGGGTTGCAGCCACAGCGCCGCCACAGGGCAGCGTCCATGTCGCGAAACAGATCGGCTCCGCCGGGCACCCAGGTCCAGCCGTAGTCGTAGGCGATTCGTGCCAGCTTCGTGATCGGGGCCGGCAGCCGCTCGCTGAGCTCGCTGATGGCTCGTTCGACGTCGCGGCTCCCGGCGCCGCGCACCTGCCCTTCTCGATCCATCGCATCTCCTCCACACCAATCTGGCGCCGGTCTGCGCGATCGCCGTCGCGTTCATTGTAAGACGTCCCGCGTCTCGTGCGGGCCGGCCTGGCATCTCAGAGTCTCTTCCGGAAGCTGAGCGTCGCGACCCCGAGGGCAACGGCCAGGAAGGCGCCGATGGCTGCCACCTCGCCGAGCAGGCTCTCGAGGGGCGCTCCCTTGAGCAGCACGCCGCGCGCGATGCGCAGGAAGTGCGTGAGCGGGAATGCCAGGCCGATCCACTGTGCAGGGCGCGGCATGGCATCGAAGGGAAACATGAAGCCCGAGAGCATCATCGACGGCAGAAAGAAGAAGAACGCCATCTGCATGGCCTGGAACTGTGTGCGCGCCGCTGCGGAGATCACGAGCCCCATCGCGAGCATGGCCGCAATGAAGGCCGCGGCGCCAGCGCCGAGATCGAGCAGCGAGCCGTGCAGCGGCACGTCGAAGAGCAGCGCGCCGAGGGTGAGAATGAGCGCCACCTGCACGTGCCCCACGACGACGTACGGCAGGATCTTTCCCACCATGAGCTCGCCGCGCCGCACCGGCGTCGCGATCAGGAACTCGAGCGTGCCGCGCTCGCGCTCGCGTACGATGGCGAGCGCCGTCATCAGCATCATGGTCATGGTGAGGATCACGCCCACGAGGCCGGGAACGATGAACACGGGCGTGCGGCGCTCCGGATTGTAGAAGGGCAGCACGGCGATCCGGATCGGCTCCGCCCGGGCGAGATCCGCCGCCGCGGCGAGCTGCGTGCGCCCGTCGGGCAGCAGGCGGAGTGCGGCGGATCCGCTGCCCGAAGCGAAGGGACGGAAGCGCGCCGCCAGCGCGTTGCCCAGACCCTGGCCGCCGAGCAGGGCCGCGGCCGCGGTCGTTGGGTTCGTGGCGTCCACGAGCAGTGAGATCTCGGCTCCCCGCCCGCGCTCGATCCGGCGCTCGAGGTCGGAGGGGATCACCACCACCGCGCCGACCTCGCTGCGCTCGAGCAGTCGCACGGCAGCCGCCTCGCTGTCGACGGCCCTGCGGATCCGGAAGGTCTGCGTGGCCTCGAGCTCGCCGAGCAGACGCCGCGAGAGGGAGCTGCGGGAACGGTCGAGAACGGCCGTGGGGATGTCGCGGACGTCGAGATTGATCGCGTAGCCGAAGAGAACGAGCTGGAGCGTCGGAATGCCAGCGATCATCGCGAGCGTGAGTCGGTCGCGTGCGAGCTGGCGCAGCTCCTTGCGCGCGATCGCGAGGACGCGGCGCACGGAGAGCGCGACGGCCCGTGCAGCGCCCCTCACGCGGCCTCCCCTGCACCGGGCTCGAGCTGCTCCCCGAGCAGGAGCGCCACGAAGACGTCCTCGAGGTTGGCGTCTGCGACCGTTGCCGAGGCGCCCGGCAAGCCCGCTCGCTCCAGCTCCCGCACGATCTCGATCCCGGCGCGCTCCGCATCCAGTCCATCCCGCGCGAGAAGCGCGTGCACGGTGTCACCGAGCTGCGTCACGCTCGCGACGAGGGGCGAGCCCGAGAGCGCGGCGATGGCGGCTTCGGGGCTGGGACCGCGCACGTCCACCACGCGCCCGCCGAGGGCGGCGGCGAGGGCGCGCGGCGTTCCGAGCGCCGCGCGGCGGCCCTCCCGCAGCATGCACAGGCGATGGCAGCGCACCGCCTCGTCCATGTAGTGGGTCGAGACGAGGACGGTCGTGCCAGCAGCCGCGAGGGCGAAGAGCCTCTCCCAGAACTCGCGACGGCTCTGGGGATCGACGCCCGCCGTGGGCTCGTCGAGCACCAGCAGCGCGGGCTCGTGCAGCGTGGCCGCAGCCAGCGCCAGACGCTGCTTCCAGCCGCCCGAGAGCGAGGCCGCGCGCTGGCGGCGCCAGGGGCCGAGCCCGTGGCCTGCTAGGGCCGCGTCCACGCGCTCTCGCCGGCTCCGCCGCGGCAGTCC
>CAYOIG010000050.1:0-7963 GCA_964403915.1 uncultured Myxococcaceae bacterium | reverse complement strand
CGAGGCGACGGGCACACGAAACGACCCGAGGTCGGCCACGATTGCGCGCGCGAGCGCTGCTTCGAAATCGAAGGGCGGATCGGCGAAGACGTCGACTTCCGTGAGCGGCAGCTGCGGGCTGAACAGGGAGAGCACCGTCATCCCCTTCTCCGACACGAGGCGCTCGCGGGTTGCCGCATCCGCGAAATCCGAGGCCGTCACTGGAACGCGCGGGCTGTAGCCCAGCGCTCCGAGGGCCGAGAATGCGGCCTCGAGGTTCTGCGGTACGAGCTCGACGACGAGGTCGAGGTCCGCCGTCATTCGTGGGTGTCCGTGCAAGACCACGGCGACGCCACCCACCACCAGGAAGCGAACGCGGGCTTCCTCGAGCGCGCGCAGAATCGTCTCCAGATCTCCCACGGCGCCGCCTCAGAGCCTGTAAGGGAATCGCCCGACGCAATCGCGCAACGGCATCACTCAGTCCCACTCCTCGAAGACCTGGTCGAGCTTCGACGCGCGCCGGCGGAGCAGCTCGCGCTGCTCGGGGTGCGTGAGGACGTAGGGCTTCTTGCCGTCGATGGCGCGCACGACGCGCGCCGCCACCGCCTCGGCCGTGACCGTACCCCCTTGCAGCGCGCCGGCCGGCGGAGGCGGGGGCCGCGGAGACTGCGATCGCAGGTGCTCCGGGCGCAGCCTCACCGAGTTCTCGTTGATGTTCGTCGCCACGATCATGGGGCAGAGCAGCGTAACGCCAATGCCCTGCGGCTCTAGCTCGCGGTGAAGAGCCTCGGTGAGGCCCACCACTGCGAACTTCGACGCGCAGTAGATGCCGAGCCAGTGCATGCCGACGAGGCCGGCCATGGAGGCCGTGTTGACGACGTGCCCGCCCTGCCCCTGCGCGAGAAGGCGCGGCACGAACGCCTCGACGCCGTGCACGACGCCCCAGAAGTTCACGCCCATGGTGAACTCCCAGTCTTCGTGTGGGGCCTTCGCCATCTCGCCGAAGGTGGCGATGCCGGCGTTGTTGCACACGACGTGGACGGCACCGAATCGACGCACGGCCGTGTCGGCGAGACGCTCCACCTCGGCGCGCTTCGAGACGTCCGTGCGCACGCACAGCACGTCCGTTCCGTCCGCGCGCAGCCCGGCCTCGACGCTCGCCATCGCGGCCTCGTCCACGTCGGCGAGCACGAGCCGTGCGCCGCGCGCCGCGAAGGCCCGCGCCATGGCCGCGCCGATGCCGCTGCCGCCGCCCGTGACGACGGCCACCCGATCGCGGAAGGGATCCATCGATGTCTCCCGGCCGGGGTGTAGCACGGCCGGCGTGTGCTTCCCCGCTGCACCCCGCACCGATCCGCGCCCCCGGCGGACGTGGGCTTTGTCTGAGCGTTTGCTGACCGTGCGCCATCGAGCGCCGGAAGGAGGATGATGCGCGCACAAAACGTCCCGAGAGGAGAACCGGACGATGTCGATCTTCACTTGTCTCGAGGCCCTGGCCGCGCCGGGACGCCACGCCTTCGTCACGGGGCTTACGGCCCTCGCGCTCGCCCTCGGGCTGCTCGCCTGCGGGCCGACGGTGCCCGTGCTGACCGTCACCTCGCCGCTGAGCGGCAGCTTCACCACCGGCTCCTCGATCACGGTCACGGGCAGCGTCACCGGCGTGCCGGTCTCCGATCTCGAGCTCATGGTGAACGGCGTCGTCGTGCCGCTCGAGGCCAGCGGCTCCTTCTCGACGACGGTGGCCGTGAGCCAGTCCGCCGTGCTCAACCCGGTGCTGGTGCGCGCGCGCAAGCTCAGCCAGACCTACTCGACCACGCAGCGAGTGATGGTGATCGGCGGCGCTGGCGTCGCCGACGGCATGTTCTCGGGCAATGGCATCGGCATGCGCATCAACGACACCGGGCTCGACCAGCTCGAGCCGACGATCCAGGGTCTCATCAACGATGCCTTCGACGTCCGAGAGCTGATCCTCGGCGCCAATCCCATCATCGACAACTACTGCATCGGTCACATCTTGGGCATCTGCACGGGGCGCGTCGACGTCAATGCCACCTCCGTCAGCTACACGCAGCCGGTGGGTCTCGACCTCGATGTCATTGCGAACCTGACGGCGGTGCTGGCGACCGTGCGAAATCTCCGCATCAACTACCGCGTGAGCGGCGCGGTGCTGACGTGCACGGGGCATCTCACGGCTTCCCTCACTACCGTGAGCGGCAACTACGACCAGGTTCCCGGCGTGACGGCGAAGCAGGTCGACGTGAACCAGCAGGGGAACGCCAGCGTCGGCTTCGTGAGCTTTGACAACAGCTTCGATAGCGGTGTCTGCGACTGGCCGATACTCGGCAGGATCATCGAGAACATGATCGGCGACGTGGAGCCGATGGTGGAGGACGGCCTCGTCGACAACCTGCGCGATCCCGACGGCAGCGGGCCGCAGGACGCTCCGATCGCCGCCGCGATCCAGTCGACGCTCGCGGGCCTGTCGATCGCGGGATCGGTCGGCACGGCGCTCGGCGTCACCCTCGATGCCGAGTTCAACCTGATTGCGGAAGACACGGCAGGCCTCACCTATCGCATCGACTCCCGCGTTACCCAGCCGAGCCCCGAACCGTACGCCCCGGACCAGCTCTTCTCTGCGAACCCCGCCGAGACGTTCCCGACCCTCGGAGCGAATACTCCCGTCTCGAACCTGCCCTACGGCCTCGGCCTCGCCATCTCCTCGGGCACCTTCAACCAGCTCCTCAAGGCCGAGACCGAGAGCGGACTGCTGCAGCTCGACGTCACCGAGTTCCAGGGCATTCCGCTCACGGCCGGCCTGCTGGCCGTGTTCCTGCCGGAGTTCTCGAACCTGTCGCCTGCCACGCCGCTGGTGCTGCGCATCGCGCCCTCGCTGGCGCCCTTCCTCACGGGCCAGGACGGGCCGGGCGGCGAAATCGCCGACCTGCGCGTGCCGCAGGTGATCGGCACGGTGATCGGGCACGACGTGATCGGGAGCGAGGTCGAGTACCTGAAGATCGCCTTCGATGCGCGGGTTGGCCTTACCTTCAGCTTCGACAGCCAGACGTCCTCGCTCACGCCGGCCTTTGGCAGCATCCTGCCTGCCGACATCACGGTGAGCGTGCTCAGCTTCCTGAGCGGGGCGATCAATCTTTCGGCCGGAAGCGAGGCCACGCTGCAGGCCTTCCTGCCGCAGATCCTCGCGCTGGCGCTCCCCGACCTCGGCTCGTCGCTCGGATCGTTCCCGATTCCGAGCTTTCTCGGGCTCCAGCTCCAGCTCGTCGAGCTGCGCAAGCTGAACGGCTACCTCGGCCTGTTCGTGAATCTCACGCCGTAGGGGCGGCGCCGGGCCGCACGAAGACCACCGTCAGCGCGGAGCTACGCGCGACGATGTCCGACGTCACGGACCCGGCTCTTCCACCTGCGGGAGCCACCAGCGGGACATCGAGAGCTCCAGCGCCTCGAAGGGCTCCGCGCGCACGATCTCGTCACCACCGTGTGTCGCCAGCAGCAGCCAGCGTTCGGCCTCGAGGCGATATACTTCGAGGGTTCGGGCGAGAGGCTCCACGAGCCAGGCGTGTCCCACGCCCTCGCGCGCGCAGATGGGCAGCTTGCGCACGCGGTCGATGCGACCGGTGCCGGGCGAGACGACCTCGAGCACCCACTGCGGCGCCTGGCGGGTGGCGGCCACGTCGAGCAGCACGGGCATGCACTCGCGCCGCCAGCCCGCGACGTCGGGCACGAGCACATCTTCGCCGAGGTGGAGCTCGGGCTCGAAGAGAAGCCACCACCCGCCGGGGCCGTGCGGATCTCCGGGATCGCCCGGCGCGCGATCGAAGGCTCCGAACAGACCGCTGCAGATCGCGGACGCGGCGCGCGCGTGCGGAAACGCCGGACGCGGGCTCGCGAAGAGCTCGCCGTCGAGGATCTCGGCCACGAGGTGGTCGGGGACCTTGCACAGATCATCGTAGGTAGCGCGGCGGCGCGGCGGCTTTCCCATCCGGAACGCCTCGAACGGACCCTGGGCCTGCATGGCCGACTCCGGGGACCGCGGGGTGGGTGGCGGGAGCCTACCGCCACCGTTCAGGCGGTGCACGCGAGAGGAGCCGCGCCTTCGGAGCGGCAGCGTCCGTGCGCCCTCACGCGCCCGCCCCGGCATCCCCGGCGAGCCTCATGAGATGCTCATCTCATCCTCATGGAGGGAGGCTGTGCGCAGGGCAGACTTGCGCCAGGGATCGAGGAGCCACATGGAGCCGCCGCACGCGACGAGTCTCGAGCCACTGCACGGGCCATCGAAGGAGCGTGAGGAGCCTGGCGAGGCGACCGCCAGCCCCACACGGCCCGCTGGCGATGCAGCCGAGCCGGAGCAGCCGACCGCGGGCGAGGCTTCCGCGGGCAGCCTCAGCCGCGAAGACCAGCAGCGCATCGAGTCTGCGATCGCTCGCGTGCTCTCCTGGCTCTGATTCATTCAACGCCCGCGTGCAGCGCCGCTCTCTCAGTGCTGCGCTCCGGTACAATTCCGAATCGAACCCCCACCGGTTCTCCCCGTTGGCGAGGGCGATCGGGGCCGCATTTCATGTCCGAGCTTCCCGTGAACATCCGCTTCGGTCCGTTCGTGCTCGACGAGCAGGCGTACGCCCTCCGCCGCAGCGGCGAGCTCGTGCCGCTCGAGCCGAAGCCCATGGCCGTCCTGCTCTACCTCGCCCGGAACCGCCACCGGGTCGTGCGGCGCGCCGAGCTTCTGGAGGCGGTCTGGGCCGGGACGGCCGTGAGCCCCGACGCCGTCGCTCACTCCCTGCTCAAGGTGCGCGAGGCACTCGGAGAGGGAGGCCCGAAGGGCGGAACGATCGAGACCGTTCGCGGCGTGGGCTTCCGCTTCGTCGCGAGCATCGAAGAGGCGGCTCCGGCCGCGTCCGCTTCCGAGACGCCGCGAGCCGGAGCGGTTGCTGCGCTCATCGGCCGCAGGGCGGAGCTCGACGAGCTACGCAGTGCGCTCTCCGCGTCCCTCGCCGGGGCTGGGCGGCTCGTGCTCCTGGCAGGAAAGGCGGGGGTCGGAAAGACCGCGCTTGCCGAGGCGCTGATCGAGAGCGCGCAGGCCGCCGGAGCGGAGGTGCATCAGGCGGTCGCGTGGGAGGGGCCGGGCGTTCCCGCCTTCTGGCTCTGGGTGCAGATCCTCCGGGGCTTCGTGGAGCAGGGGGACGCGGCCGACCTCTCGCAGCGCATGGGCCCGGCCGCGGTCGAGCTGGCGCGGCTGGTGCCGGGCCTGCGCGAGAAGCTCCGCTTTGCCCAGCCCGACGTGACCGACAATGCGGAGGCGAGGTTCCGGCTTCTCGATGCGCTGGCGTGCTTCCTCGGGCAGAGAGCGCGCGCGGCGCCGCAGGTGCTGGTGCTGGAGGATCTTCAATGGGGCGATGCCGCGTCGATCCGGGCGCTCGAGTTTCTCGCAGCCGGCCTCGCCCGCGAGCGGGTCCTCGTCGTCGCGACGTACCGGGACGACGAGCTCGCCGCGGGCCACCCGCTGCACGATGCCATCGCGGCGTGGGAGAGATCGGTGCGCTGCGTGCACGTCCGGGTGCGCGGTCTCGCTCCCGCGGCGGTCCGCCATCTCGTGGAGCTGACCGTGGGCTTCGCGCCGGCGGAGGTCCTGATCTCCGCCCTGCACGAGCGCACCTCCGGCAATCCCTTCTTCGTGAAGGAGCTTCTCGCACTGGCGATGCTGAGGCCGGCGCTCCCGGACGACGACGTGGCGGCACATCTCGCGTCGCAGCTGCTCTCGATCCCGTCCGGCGTGCGGCGCGTCGCGAGCCACCGGCTCCTGCAGCTCTCTCCGGAGTGCCGCAGCGTGCTCGAGTCCGCGGCGGTGCTGGGCCGCGAGTTCTCCGCGGCGGTGCTGGCGCGAGATCCGGCGCTCGGGCGCGAGGCGCTCCTGGTGGCGCTCGAAGAGGCCGTGCTCGCGCGTGTGATCGAACCCCGACCCGGGGCGGCGCCAAGCTACCGCTTCACGCACGACGTGCTTCGAGAGGTGATCTACTCGGAGCTCTCCGAGGGGCGCCGGATCGAGCTCCACCGCTGCGCGGCAGACGCTCTCGTCGCGCTTCGCACCGGCCATCTGGCGCCGGTCGTTCCGGCCCTCGCGCACCACTACGGTGAGGCCGCCCTGCTGCTCGGGGACATGAGGGCGGTGGACTACTCCCGCTGGGCCGGCGATCTCGCGCGTGAAGCCCTCGCCTACGAGGCATCCGCCGATCACTTCGAGGGTGCGCTGCGCGCGCTGGAGCTTCTCCCGCAGCCCGATCCGAGGGTGCGCGCCGAGCTGCTCGTCTGTCTCGGCTTCGCGCACCTGAGCGCCGGGCGCATCGAGCGCGGGCATGAGGTGCTGCGCGAGGCGGCGGGGGCGGCGCGTGCCGCCGGTCATCCCCATGCCCTCGCGATCGCAGCGACCGGCTTCTCGGAGCTCGGCGTGGGCGCGGTGGACGCCGAGGCCGTGGCGCTCCTCGAGGAGGCGATCCACGCGCTCGGCGAGGAGCGCAGCTTCCTCTGGGTGTCGGCCGCCGCGCTGCTGAGCGTTCACGTCGTGAACCAGCCGGGCCGGCTCCGAGAGGCGCGCGCGCTCATCGACCAGGCGGAGGCAGTGTCGCGCTCCCTCGAGGCTCCAAACGCCCTCGGCGCGGTGCTCTCGGCGCGTGCGGCCGTGCTCCGGGTTCTGCCCGACGGCCTGCCCGCGGAGCGCGTCCGGGTGTTGGACGAGGCGCTGGAGGTCACGCGGGGCGATGCCACGGCCGAGCTTCTCGCGCGCTTGCAGCGGCACGGCGCGCTGCTCGAGCTCGGAGACCGCGATGCCGTGGACGCCGAGCAGCGCTGCATCGAGGGCGCCCTCGCGCGTCTGCGCTCGCCCTACTGGCGCTACGTGCGCCACGCGCTCTCGGCCATGCGCGCGCTCCTCGAGGGCCGCTTCGAGGAGGGCGAGTCACTGGTCCTCGAGGCCTTCGGAGGCTCGGAGAACCCGCGTTTCACCGCCCCCAACCTCGCCGCGCTCATCCTTGCGATCCGGATCGAGCAGGATCGCACGGGCGAGATGCTCCCCCTCCTCGAGAGCGAGACGCAGCGCTTCCCGCACATCGTGCCGCTGCGGGCCGCGCGTCAGCTCTGCCTCCTCGATGCCGGCCGCGAGGGCGAGGCCCGCGATGCCTTCGAGCGCATTGCCGCCGATGGCTTCGCCGCTGCCGTCGGGGTCGAGGGCTGGAGCGTCGCGCTCGCGCTGCTCTCGGAGGTGGCCGCGCGTCTCGGGGATTCTGCCCGGGCCCGGACCCTCGCGGGGCTGCTCGCGCCGCGGGCCAGGCACTGCCTCATCGTCGCCAGCGGCTACTACTGCCACGGCCCCGTCGCCCTCCATCTCTCGCGCCTCGCGCTCACGGCCGGTAGCCGCGATGAGGCCACGGCCCACCTCGAGCTGGCCTTCGAGAGGGCCGCCGCGCTGCGCTCTCCCGTCTGGCGCGTGCACGCGCTCGCGATGCAGGCGCGCATCGCGCTCGCCGGCGGCCGCGGAGGGGGCGGCTCCGCCCGCGCGCTCGCGCGCGAGGCGTCGAAGGCTGCGCAGGGCCTCGGCATGCTGCGCGTGGCGCGCGAGATGGCCGAGCGCGCGGGGGGCGACCTCCGGCCGTAGCGGCACCGGCGCGCTCCCGGAGCTGTGCGTGGCGGCGGTCATGCAACGCTCATCGGACCCTCACGGTGAGTTTTCCACCCAAGGCGTAAAACAGGGTCGTCACGCAGCACTGGCGCTGCGGACATCGCCTCCGAACGGAGGCCCTCCTTGGGAAGGGAGAACAGTCATGATGCGGAAGAATCTCTTGCTGCTGGCCGCGACCGGGCTGGCACTGGCGCTGGCGAGCGGGCCGGCGTCGGCACTCACGATGAGCGCGACGTACACGCACACCACGAGCGACAACGACGACAGTGGGAACGAGGATGCCGGCGCGACGAGCGCCTG
>CAYOIG010000049.1:0-3668 GCA_964403915.1 uncultured Myxococcaceae bacterium | reverse complement strand
GCCTCGGCGTCTTGCCGCGCGGTCCGGCCCGCCCGGGCGTGCTGGATGCCGGTGGCTACCTCCGGCTCGAGGCCGGCCCCTTCGAGCTCCTTGCATCGGTGGCGGGCCCGATGCCCGCCCACCAGCCCGGCCACGCGCACTGCGATGCGCTCGCTTTCGAGCTCTCGGTCGGCGGCGAGCGCGTCGTCACCGACACCGGCGTGCACGAATACATCCCCGGACGGCTGCGCGACCTCTCGCGTGCCACGCGCTCCCACGCGACGCTCGAGGTCGGGGGCCGCGAGCAGGCGGAAGTCTGGGCCGCGCACCGCATTGGAGGCCGCCCGGTGGTGGCGCTCGAAGACGTCCAGCCTGGCAAGAGTGCCGCCGCGCGCTGCGCCGGCTGGGCAACGCCCGATACCCGACACCACCGAGTGTGGGAGATCGGCGACGAGGTCGTCGTCGTGCGCGACCGGCTCGAAGGCGTGGCGCGCCCTGCGCGCTTCAGCCTTCCGCTCGCGCCGGGCGTCGAGGTGCGTCTCGATGGCTCGCGGGCGAGGCTCCGCCTCCCGGGCGGCGGCTGGCTGCGCGTCGAGCTCGAGGGAGGCCCGGCGCTGCGCAGCGAGCGCGCCCCCTACTTCCCCGAGTTCGGCCGCCGCATCGACCGCGCCGTGCTGGTTGCCGAGGCCGACCCCTGGCCCGCGACCACGCTCCGCATCACCCGCGCACGAACGCTCGGGGGCTGATCTACTCCCGGTCGCTTCGTCCCCGGAAGCGCGCAGCGAACAGACGCAGGAACTCGAGATCCTTCGGCCGACCGGCGATCTCCTTGGCCTGCAGCAGCTTCTGCAGGCGGCCGACGCGCACCCCGACGCCTCCGATCTCGAATGCGACCTGCGCCCGTCGAAGCGCCTCGAACGCCAGCGCGGCCGGATCAGCCGGCACGAGCCGGATCCACCCGGCGCAGCTCGCTCCAGAAGCGAAGAGCCGTGAGGGCGCCCCGGAAGACCCAGGTCTTGTCCGTCCCCGGCCGGTTCCAGGGCTGGCGCTCGAGCCAGCGCGCGATTTCGATCAGCTCGTTGGACATCCGCGGGCAGCGTAGCGCGGCGGGGAGCCGTCGGTGCACACCGCCGGCGGCTACCGCTCCGGGATCTGCGCGTAGCGCCGGAGGCACTCGGCCGCGAAGCGCCCGAGGTCGCCCAGCCCGTGCGTGATGATCGAGCGCACGATGTCGAGATCGAGGCGCGTGTCGTCTCCTCCGTGCTCCTCGCGGGCGCGCCCGATGCAGCGCTCGATCACGGCCGCCTTGGCGAGAACGACGTCATCCATGGATTCGCCCGCGATTCCGCACGTCGTCGAGGATGCCCCGGCGCTCCTCGTTGAGTCGCGCATACGCGCCGAGAGCCGCCGCCTCGAAGCGCGCACGCTCACCAGCGCTGCGCTCGTAGAGCACCCGCCCACCGCCGATCACTTGCACCCGCAGGACGGTCGTCGCGATTCGAAGATCGACGAGGTCGACCGACCGGTGGAGCAGGGCGGCGAGACGCTCCTGCAGCTCGAACCGCGCCAGGGGATCGAGCTTGGCCGTCGCGAGGAAGGCGAGGTCGACATCGCTCTCCGGGTGCATCTCGCCGCTCGCAGCGGATCCGAAGAGATAGACGACCGCGAGATCGGGCAGCGCGCTGCGCAGGACGGTGATCGCGGGCTCGAAGTTCACGGGCGCTAGCCTAGCGAATGCGTCAGGCGGGCAGGCCGGTCACTTCCTTGGGCTTGCGTCGCGGGCGGCCGCGGGAGTCCATGTCGAAGAAGTCCTCCCAGCGGTGCTCGTTGCCGAAGCGGCTGTTCTTTCTCAGGTCGGTGTCGAAGATCAGGTAGCAGGAGTCGCAGAAGTGCCCGTGCAGCTCCGGCTGCTCGCGGACGACCTCCGGATTCGAGACGATGCGGCGCGCCTCGCGGTACGGCTCGCTGTCCCAGACCTCCGCCACGCTGGTCTCGAAGACGTTGCCGAACACGCGAGCGTCGCCCCCCTCCATGTGCTGCGCGGCCATCCGGAACTCGCAGCACGGGATCACGTCGCCGTTGTACTTGATCACCATCGAGAAGTAGGGCCAGTAGCACTGCGGCAGCGCGCGGCTCTTCTTGGGCCCGAAGACGGTGTAGTTCTCGGGCTCGCGATCGGCGTAGTTGTGAAGGGCGCCCCAGAAGTCGACGAACTGGTCGGCGCCGATCTCCTCGGAGAGCCTGCGGGCCGGCTCCACCTCGTCGAGATTGTGCTGATACTTGATGTACTGGATCTCGAGCTTCGGATACTCCCGGCCGAGCTCCTTCCGGATCGCGGCGACGCGCCGCAGATTGTGGATCACCCGGTCGATCCGCCCGCCGACGCGGGTCTTGCCGTACTTCTCCTGGGAGAGGCCGTCGACGCAAACGGTCAGGTGCGTGAGGCCGCTCGTTACGATGCTCCGCAGCCGCTCTTCCTTGAATCCGAAGCTGAAGTTGGTGCTGGCGTGCACCTGGAGCCCGGCCTCGGAGGCGATGCGACACATCTCGTCGAGGTCGGGATGCGTCATCGGATCGCCCCAGGTATAGAGCGAGACGGTCGCCGTGCGGCCCTTGATCTGGTCGATGATCCTGCGGAACTGCTCCACCGTCATCTTGTGGCCCGGGGCGAAACGCTGGCGCTCGAGCGCGTCGTTGCCGTTCGGGTCGGCATGGACGCAGACGGTGCAGCTCAGGTTGCAGATCGGGCTGATGTCGATCTTGACGACACCCGGCAGGCTCGTCACGCGCTCGCGCTTGAGAACGAAGTGCAGCCCGCCCACGACATAGTTCCAGAGCTGGCCGAGCCGCAGCCGCGCGAAGAGCCAGTGGCGCCGGCGCCAGGTCGTCTCGATCATCACGCGGGTGTCCATGCGCCGCTCCCACGGGGCCGATGCGCGCCCTCTCCGGCCTCTGCCCGCATCGGTGGGCCGGCCTCCTGCGATGACCCTCAAGGCTGCCACACGCACCGGGTCAAATCAAACCGTGACGGTCCTCATTCCACGCCAATAGGAGCGCGCGCCAGCAGGGGCTGCCGGGCCAGCCGGTAGACGGCCGCTTCGTCCTCCTCGGTGCGAAGCGGATTGACCAGCAGGAACGAAGGGTCCGCCGGCTCGCCGCGCGCGAGGCGCACGCCCGCATGGGGCCCTGGCCGCGGCGGTCGAGGCATTGTCCACTGCAGGAGCCTCGCCGGCGCGGCGTCGGGCGAGAGCCAGAACACCGCGGCGTCGAGCTCGGCGAGGCCGATGAGGCCCCCGCCCGTTCCGACGCGCTGTGCATAGTAGGTCGGCCCCGGGAGGGCGGAACCCGGGATCGGCTCCGCCTGCTGGCGCTCGCGCGGCCAGCGCATCGCCTGGTTGGGCGAGTGCTCGGCGTCCATGCCCCAGATCACCGCCCCGGGAAGGAAGAGAAGGCTGCACAGCCGCGCGCTCTGGCTTCCCTCGGCGACCCAGCGGAAGCTTCGCGCCTGATCGAGCGAGAAGCCGACGCGCGACTCGCCGTCGGTGTCGCCCGTGCCGACCCAGACGCCGTGCTGCACGGGATCCCACTGCACGGCATGCACGTGGCGCACGGCACCCGGAGCGAACTCGAATGCTAGGGTCCACGTGCGGCCTTCGTCGTCGCTGCGCCAGATGCCGATCGGCAGCCTC
>CAYOIG010000048.1:0-3947 GCA_964403915.1 uncultured Myxococcaceae bacterium | reverse complement strand
TCGGGCATGAGCTGGTAGGGGAACATCACGCCCGAGAGCACGAACGACGGCAGGATGAAGAAGGTCGTGAGGAAGACCGCCTGGGCCGACGTGCGTGCCAGCGCCGAGACGAGCACGCCGATGGCGAGCGATGCGAGGACGAACGGAAGCGTGAGGAGGATGAGCCCGATCCAGCTGCCGGCGGGCCAGACGCCGAACAGAAGGCCCGCGCCAAGGATCGCGAGCATCATCACGACGTAGCTGATGCCAACGTACGGCAGGAGCTTGCCGAGCACGATCTCGAGCACGCCGGTCGGCAGCGACAGCGTCTGCTCGTAGGTCCCCGACTCCCGCTCCGCAACCAGACCGAGGCTCGTCACCGAGAGGCAGAGATTGGTGAGCAGCATCCCGGCCAGTGTGGCGAGAAAGAAGTTCCGGTCTGCGAGCGTCGCGTTGAACCAGAAACGCGGCCGTAGATCCACCACGCCTCCCGCGCGCACGGAGGGTGCGGTGTCACCGCGCACGGGCTCGGTGAGGCGCGTCTCGAGCCGGGCGGCCGCCTGCCGCACGATGCCGGCAACCCGCGCCGCCGAGATCGGGTCGGTGCCGTCGAGGAGAAGCTGCACCTCGGCATCACCCGCCAGCGCGTCGCGTCGCAGCTCGGACGGGATCACCAGCAGCACCACCGCCTTGCCCTCGCGCAGCCGCGCACGCCCCTCTTCGTAGCTTCCGGTGCGCTGCGGCTCGAGGAAGCGGCCGGTCGCCTGCACCTCCGCCACGAGGCGCCGCGAGAGCGCCGTCTCGCTGCGATCGAGGACGGCCCACGGCACGTTGTGCGGATCGTTCGAGAGCGCAAAGCCAAAGAGCAGCAACATGACGATCGGCTGCACCGTGACGGTCGCCAGGAAGGCTTTGTCGTGGCGCATCACGGTGAACTCGCGGTAGGCCAGTGCGAGCACGTTCGAGAGCAGGCTGCTGCGCGCACCGCCCGCCCTGCCCCGTTCGCCGGGTCGCTCGCTCGAGCCGCCTCCGATCGGAACGCTCATGCGCGCTTGTCGAGGGAGCGGAGCGCAGCCGCCACCAGCAGCCCGCCGAAGAGGAAGAGCGCACCGATCTCCGGCAACAGCTCGAAGAAGCCCTCCCCTCGCAGGTAGATCGCGCGACTGACCCGGATGTAGTGGGTTGCCGGAAAGATCTCGGCGATCCATTGCACGGGCTCCGGCATATTGCGGATCGGAAACGCGAAGCCCGAGAGCTGCACCAGCGGAATGCTGGTGAGGACCGTCTTCTGGACCGCCTCCGCCGCGGTCGCCGAACTGGCGGAGAGGATGAGGCCGAGTGCCAGCGAGGTGAGCACGTAGAAGGCGGAGATGCCGACGAAGAGCGCGACGCTGCCTGCGGGCCAGACGCCCATCACGAAGCCCGCCGTCAGCAGCATGATGACGACGTCGAGCGCGAACACGGCGCCGAGCGGCAGGAGCTTACCGAGCAGGATCTCGAGATTGGTGGCCGGAGTGAGCTGGAGCTGCTCGAAGGTGCCGCCGAGCCGCTCGTTCACGATCGAGACCGCCGTGATCAGCACCGTCAGGAAGCTGAGAACGAAGCCGAAGGTGCCGGCCACCATGAACGGCGTGCCGGCGAGCTTTGGATTGAAGAGCGCCCGCGAGACGACGCGCAGGGGAGCAGTGGCCCCGGGCGCCGGCGGCAGCGCGCCCACGCCGCGCTGCGCGATCCCGGCACCGCTGGCCGTCACGATCCCCGTGAGAAAGGCCTCCGAGTTTCCGGCCTGCACGGTTTCGGCGCCGTCGTAGAGCACCTGCACCTCCGGGCGAAGCCCGCCCTGGGGCACCTGGCGCAGGCTGCGCTCGAAATCGGGGGGGATCACCATGCCCACGCCGATCTCACCACCGACCAGCGCCGCCTCGAGGGCCTCTCGTGTGGCGTACGGCCGCGTGACGAAGGCGCCGCCCGCGTCGAGCTCGGCCCTCAGCCGCCGGCTCGCGGCCGAGCGGTCGGCGTCGTGAACGCCGAGACGAAGGTGCTCGACCTCGGTCGAGACGACGAAGCTGAAGGCGAGCAGGGCCGCCAGGGGCACGACGATGAGGATGGTCACGGTGAAGGGGTCGCGAAGCGTCGCGCGCACTTCCCGCACCAGAAGCGTTCGAAGCCTGCGCCAGCTCATGCCGCCGCCCGCTCCCGCGCCGACTGCCCTTCACGGATCAGGCGCCGGAAGACCGCGTTCATCGGCGCCTGCTCGATACGGACCCTCCCCGTCGCGGCCCCGCCCGCGATGGCCCGTACCTGCTCCAGCATCGGATCGTCCAGCACCCGGCACTGAAATGAGATGCCGTCCGAGGCCGCCTCGGGATGAAGTCCCTGCGCACCGAGCGCGGCGAGCAGCGACGAACGCTCCGCCTCCGGAGCCTCGAAGACGATGCGATAGCCCTCCGACCAGCGGGCGCGCAGCGCCTCGGGCTCCGCATCGGCGACCAGCCGACCGGAGTCGATGAACGAGACGCGATCGCAGTAGTCCGCCTCCTCCAGGAAGTGGGTCGTCACGAAGACGGTCACGCCCGTGGCGGCCTCCTCGCGGATGAGCTCCCAGAACACGAGCCGCGAGTGAACATCCACGCCCGCCGTGGGCTCGTCGAGAAAGAGCAGCCGTGGCGCGTGCAGGATGCTGAGGGCGAGGCCCGCGCGCTGGCGTAGCCCAGCCGGCAGATTCTCGGGCCGCTCGCCTTCGGCGGCTGCGAGATCGAAGCGCTCCCGCAGGGCTCCCCAGCGCCGCTCGAGAGACTCCCCCCCGAGCCCGTACAGGCCCGCGTAGAACTCGATGTTCTCTCGCAGCGAGAGACCCTGGTACAGGCTCACCTTCTGGCCCATGTAGCCCACGTGATCGCGTACCCGCCGGGGATTGCGGATCACGTCGACGCCGTCCACCACGATGCTCCCTGCGGTCGGGGTCAGCAGCCCGATCAGCATGCGCATGGTGGTGCTCTTGCCCGAGCCGTTGGCACCGAGGAATGCGAAGATGGAGCCCGGCTCGACGGCGAGCGCGAGATCGTCCACCGCCACGAACTCTCCGAAGCGTTTGGTGAGCCCCAGCGCACGAATGATCGGCTCGCTCATGCCGCGCTCTCGTGATGCCGGGCGAGGGCCAGTAGCGTCGCCTCCATGTCCATCTCGGCGCGCTCTGCGAGGCGCACGCCCGGCAGCGCGGCAATGTCGCGCAGCACCCGCTCGCTGCCCGGGCTTCGCTCCACGGGAACCTCGATGCGCGCAAAGCGCCCGCTCGCCCGCGCTCCCGCGACGTACGGCAGCGACTTCGCCGCACGCACCACCTCGCGCGGCTCGCCGCCCCAGGCCCGGTACAGCTCGCGCCGCACCCGCGCGCGAAGCTCCTGCGGCGTTCCCTCGGCAACGATGCGCCCCGCATCGAGGTAGACCAGGCGCTCGCAAGCCTCCGCCTCCTCCAGGTAGCTCGTGCTGAGCAGAATCAGCGTCTCCCGCCTGCGCTCCTCCAGCAGCTCGCGGATCTCGTCACGGGCCACCACATCGACCCCTGCGGTGGGCTCGTCGAGGATCAGCAGGTCGGGCTCGGGGAGCAGCGCGTTCGCCACCGCGAGCTTCTGCTTCATGCCGCCCGAGAGCGCGCCGGCCGGGCGCGCTGCAAAGGGAGCGAGCGCCGTGCGCTCGAGGAGGTCCGACGCCCGGCGCTCGAACTCCGCCGCCGGCAGACGGTGAAGGCGTCCGGTGAAGGCGAGATTCTCGCGTACGGAGAGCTCCCGCTGCAGACTGAACACCTGCGGCACGTATCCAAGGCGCGCCTTGAGCGGACGAACGTCGCTGCGCAGGTCGATGCCGAGCACGAACGCCTCGTCGGCCTCGACCTCGAGCAGCCCCGCGAGCGCGCGGAGCAGCGTCGTCTTGCCGGCTCCGTCGGGGCCCACCACACCCACGAGCTGTGC
>CAYOIG010000047.1:0-1985 GCA_964403915.1 uncultured Myxococcaceae bacterium | reverse complement strand
AAGTCGTCGGCGTTGGAGACGTGCTTGAGCGCCTCGTCGTAGGTGACGAGCCCGGTCTTGACCAGGTGCATCAGCGACTGGTCGAAAGTCTGCATGCCGTAAGTGGTGAACCCGCGGGCGATGGCGTCGTGCAGCTCCTTGGTGCGGTCCTTGTCGGCGATGCACTCGCGCACCCGCGCGGTCGTGACCAGCACTTCGAGAGCCGGCACCCGGCCCTTGCCGTCGGCCCTCGGCACGAGGCGCTGGGAGACGACGGCCTTGAGGATCGACGCGAGCTGTAGCCGCACCTGCTTCTGCTGATATGGCGGGAAGACGGAGATGATGCGGTTGATGGTCTCGGTTGCGTCGAGGGTATGAAGCGTGCTCATCACGAGATGGCCGGTCTCGGCCGCCGTGATGGCCGTCTCGATGGTTTCGAAGTCGCGCATCTCGCCCACGAGGATCACGTCCGGGTCCTGGCGCAGCGCTGCGCGCAGAGCGTTTGCGAAGCTCTGGGTGTCGACACCGATCTCGCGCTGGTTCACGATCGAGCGCCGGTCGCGGATCAGGAACTCGATCGGATCCTCGATCGTCACGATGTGACAGGTCCGGTTCGAGTTGATGTGGTCGATCATGGCGGCGAGCGTCGTCGACTTGCCCGAGCCGGTGGTGCCGGTCACCAGAATCAGCCCGCGCTGCTCCATCGAGGCGCTCTCGATCACCTTGGGAAGGAAGAGCTGCTCGATGCTCTTCACGCCGAAGGGAATCACGCGGAAGACGGCGGCTACGGTGCCGCGCTGCTGGAAGACGTTCACGCGGAAGCGGCCGAGGCCGGGGATGCCGTAGGCGAGGTCGCACTCGCGGTTGGCCTCCCAGCGCTCCTTCTGGACCGGGTTCATGATGCCCACGGTCATGCGCTGCAGATCTTCGGGAACGAGGCGCTCCGCGTTCTTGAGGGGCACCAGCGCGCCATCCAGGCGAAACATGGGCGGCAATCCCGACTTCATGTGGATGTCGGAGGCCCCGCCCTTGATGGCCACCTTCAGGATCTCGTTCAAGTCCATGGGCATGCGGACGGCTCCTGCGGTCGCCCGGGCGGGCGTTCGCTTCCGCGTTCGTTTCGACCGCCGGGAGGCGCGCCTTGAGGCGCTGACTTCCGGGATCGGCCGCCCGGACGGCCGACTTGCCTACGGCTGCCGGCCGGAAGCGCTACTTTCGTCCGCTGGCCCGGGACCGGAGGAGGGGGACGAGCGATGGCCGCGCTGGACAGCCTGAAGAGCCGCCGAACGCTGCAAGTGGGCGGGACAACCTACACGTATTTCAGCCTGCAAGCCGCGGCGGCTTCCCTGCCCGGGGTCGAGCGTCTCCCCTTCTCTCTCAAGGTCCTGCTCGAGAACCTGCTGCGCTTCGAGGATGGTCGCTCGGTGACGCGCGCCGACCTCGAGGCCCTGGCGGCCTGGAGCCGCGACCGGCGCTCGGACCGCGAGATCGCCTTCCGCACGGCGCGCGTGCTGATGCAGGATTTCACCGGCGTTCCGGCCGTGGTGGATCTCGCGGCCATGCGCGACGCCATGACGAGCCTCGGTGGAGACGCGACGAAGATCAATCCGCTGGTTCCCGTCGATCTCGTGATCGATCACTCGGTGCAGGTGGACTTCTCCGCCAGCGAGGATGCGGCGGAACGCAACGAGGCCCTCGAGTATCAGCGAAACGGCGAGCGCTACGCCTTCCTGCGCTGGGGACAGAATGCCCTCGACCGCTTCCGCGTCGTGCCGCCCGGGACGGGCATCTGCCACCAGGTGAACCTCGAGAACCTCGCGCAGGTGGTCTGGACCCGCGAGGAGGCCGGCGAGACGCTCGCGTACCCCGACACCGTTCTCGGTACCGACAGCCACACGACCATGGTGAACGGCCTCGGCGTCCTCGGCTGGGGCGTGGGCGGCATCGAGGCCGAGGCAGCGATGCTCGGCCAGCCGATGTCGATGCTGCTGCCCGAGGTGATCGGC
>CAYOIG010000046.1:0-4779 GCA_964403915.1 uncultured Myxococcaceae bacterium | reverse complement strand
ACGGCATCGGGAAGGAGCGCTTCGAGGTGCTGGACGCCGCTCTCGAGCGCATCGTGAACGAATTCACGCGCGAGGCGGGCGTGCGAAGCCTCGACCGGCTGATCGCAACCCTCGTCCGCAAGGCGGCCCGGCAGCTCGCCGAGGCGGGAGCCGAGACGCGCCTGGTCGCCGACGGCGACTTCGTGTCGAAGGCCCTGGGGCCGCCTCCGCACCTGCCCGAGACTGCGGAGCGCACGAAGGTGCCCGGGGTCGTGGTGGGCCTGGCGCGCACCGGTCACGGCGGTGACATCCTCTTCATCGAGGCGACGGCCATCCCGGGCGGCGAGGGCGTGAGGCTGCGGCTCACCGGTCAGCTCGGTGACGTGATGCGAGAATCGGCCGAGGCGGCGCTCTCCTGGGTGCGCGCGAATGCGGCGCTGCTGGGCGTCGACTCTCCGGTGCTGCGCGGCGGCGAGATCCACATGCACGTGCCGGCCGGTGCCGTGCCGAAAGATGGCCCCTCTGCCGGGATCGCTCTCGCGACGGCGCTGGTCTCCGTCCTCTCGCGACGCAAGGCGCGCAGCCATCTCGCCATGACCGGCGAGATCTCGCTCCGCGGCAAAGTGCTCCCGGTCGGCGGCATCAAGGACAAGGTGCTGGGGGCGGCGCGGGCCGGAATCGAGACGATCCTGCTGCCCCGCCGCAACGAGAAGGACCTCGTGGACGTCCCGGCCGAGGTCCGGGAGAAGGTCCGGATTCAGCTCGTGGACACCGTCGAGGAGGTGCTGACCGAGGCCCTCGAGCCGGAGCCCGTACCCGAGGCCGCCTAGGGCCGGGAGTGCGGGGTGTAAGCAACGCGGCCCGCGGCATTTTTTCATCGAAATGCGCGGAACTTCGCACTCCTGCATGGGAAACCGTGCTACCTGTGGGCCGCCCAAGGGGCGGAAAGGACACGGCGTAGCAGCATGCAGGACGGCACCGCCTGCCGGGCGGGTGCCCTGGCCAGACTCGGGATCCTCGCCCTTTCCCTCGCCCTGGCTGGGCCGGCTTCGGCCGTGGACCTCCCCGGTGTCACCTCGGCGACGCTCGCCTGGACGGCAGCATCGGGCCCGGTGGCGGGGTACGCGGTCTACGTCTCCCGCAACGGCTCCCTTCCGGCCGGACCGGAGCAGCAGGTCACGAGCCCGCGGGCGACCGTCTCCGGGGTGCTCGGGGAGTCTCTCGTGGTCTGGGTGGAGGGCTTCAATGCCTCCGGGGCCCCGGGCCCGGCGTCCCAGAACTCCGACTCCCTGCATTTCGTCGCAGCGCCCGGCACGCCGCCCCAGGCCTCCGTCTCACCTGCCGCGCTCGTGGCCTCGACGTCTCAGGGCAAGAGCCCGGCCTCTCAGTCGATCAGCGTCGGGAACCTCGGGACGGGCACCCTCTCCTACCGCGTGAGCGCCAGCGCGGGCTGGATCGTGCCTTCCCCCGCCACCGGAACCGCCACGACCGAGACCGACAGCATCAGTCTCGCCTTCTCCACCGCCAGCCTCGCGATGGGAACCTACACCGCGACCGTCACGGTCACGGACACACAGTCGCAGGCGACGAAGACCGTGGGCGTCACGCTAACGGTGCTGGCGCCGGGGCCGACGCTCTCGGTCGAGCCCGCCAGCGTCAGCGCAACCGCCGCGCCCGGACAGAACGCAGCCGGGCAGTCTCTCACGATCCGCAATGCTGGCAGCGGCACCCTCTCCTACGTCGTCAGCGACAGCGCGAGCTGGCTCACGATCGCCGTCCCGACGGGCAGCTCCACGGGCGAGTCCGACGCCATCCCGCTCGCCTTCGCGACCAGCACGCTCGCGGCCGGTACCTACACCGCGACGATCTCGGTCACGGCCAGCGGCGCCCTCGGCGCACCGAAAACCATCCCCGTGACGCTCAGCATCGTGGCGCCGCCCGTCTTCGAGGTGTCGCCGGATCGCATCGGCGCAAGCGTCGCGTACGGGCACTCGCCGCCCGGCCAGAGCTTCACGCTGCGCAACACCTCCGGCGGCCAGCGCCCCTACAGCATCGTATCCGATGCGAGCTGGCTCTCGGCCGATCCGCGCGTCGGCAGCTCGGGTGGCGAGACCGACACCATCACCGTGCGCTTCAGCACGGCCACGCTTGCGCCCGGGGAGCACGTGGCGACGCTGCGCGTGCTCACGACCGGCGCCGTCGGCTTCGCCCTCCCGGTGACCCTGCGCGTGCGCCCGCCCGCGGGCGATCTCGACGGCAACGGCGCCTCCGACCTCTTCTTGTGGAGTGGCTCGAGAGGCCAACTCACCCTGCTGAGCAACGTCCTCGGCCCACCGATGAGCGCCGGGCAGATCCCGAGCGGTCTTCCGTCGGAATGGCAGCTCCTCGTGACCGGCGACTACGACGCCGACGGCAAGACCGATCTGCTGTGGCGCTCACGCACGAGCGGTAACGTTCTCGTCTGCCTGATGAACGGCTTCGTTCAGCGGGCCTGCGGCACCCCGCTCGCGATGCCGGCCGGGAGCGCGCTGCTCGGGGCGGCTGATTTCGACGGCGACTCGCGCGCCGACGTCTCGTTCCGGAACGCGGCCACGGGCGCCGTCGAGACCTGCTTCATGAACGGGCTGTCTCCCGCATTCTGCGTTCCGATCGCGTCCTACCCTGCCGCGTGGCGCATCACGGCGAGCGGCGATCATGACGGCGACGGGCGTGCGGATCTCGTGGTCTACGATCCCGCCTCCTGGAGCCTCCGCCTGTGCGCCGTGCTGGGCTCTTCCGCCGGCAGCTGTACCACCCCGTATGCGCTGCCCGGAGGCGAGATCGTGGCCGCCGGCGACTATGACGACGATGGCGCAGCCGACCTGCTCTGGCTGCGCCGCTCGAGCAGCGAGCTCTGGCTCGGCTTCCCTCGCGTGACCGGCAGCGGAGCCTTCGTCTTTCTCGGCACCCTCCCGAAGGACACCGAGATCGTCGGCTCTCTCGATCTCGACGGCGACGGCCGCTCGGAGATCGTGCAGCGCGACCCGGCCACCGGCTCCATCTGCGTCTGGCTCGTGAGCGCGAGCGGTGTAGTGCAGAAGATTTCCCTCGGCACCCTCGGCCTCGACTATACGCTCGGGGGCAGCAACCCGGCGCAGTGAGAGGGCTGCGGCCTCCTGCTCTTCTATGTTCCCGCCCGTGCGAGTAGCGCTGGTTCACGACTGGCTGACGGGCATGCGCGGCGGCGAGCGCGTGCTCGACGTGCTGGCCACGCTCTTTCCCGGCGCCGAGCTCTACACGCTGATCCACGTTCCGGGCTCGACCTCGCCGGCCATCGAGCGGCTGCACATCCACGCGAGCCCCCTCTCGGCGCTTCCGGCCGCGGCACGCCACTACCGCAAGCTGCTCCCGCTCTTTCCCTGGGCCATCGAACGCTTCCGGCTCGAGGGCTTCGATCTCGTGCTCTCGACCCATCACGCCGTCGCGAAGGGAGTGCGCACGGCGCCCGGGACGAAGCACCTCTGCTACTGCTTCACGCCCATGCGCTACGTCTGGGACCAGGCGGACGCGTATCTCGGCCGGGGGCTGCGTCGCGCGCTCGCGGCGCCGCTCATCGGCCACCTGCGCCGCTTCGACGTACGCACCAGTACGCCGGCGCGGGTCTCGCGCTTCGTCGCCATCTCGCAGACGGTGGCGGCCCGCATCGAGCAACACTATGGCCGGCGCGCCGCGCTCGTGTATCCGCCCGTCGACGTCGCACGCATCCGCCCGAGTGGAAGGCCGCCGGACGACTTCTACCTGCTCGTCGGCGGCTTCGTGCCCTACAAGCGGGAAGAGATCGCGATCGAGGCCTTTCGCAGGCTCGGCCGCCGTCTCGTCGTCGCCGGCGACGGCCCCACGCGGCGCGCGCTGCAAGCCGGCGCCCCCCACAATGTCGAGTTCACCGGCCGCGTGACGGATGCCGAGCTGGCGGACCTCTACGCACGCTGCCGGGCCCTCGTGTATCCGCAGGAGGAAGACTTCGGGATCGTGGCCGTGGAGGCCCAGGCCGCCGGTCGGCCCGTGGTGGCCTTCGGACGCGGAGGGGCCGCCGAGACCGTCGTTCCCCTCGGCGCACCACCCGGGAGCACCGGCGCGAGCCCGCCCACCGGGATCTTCTTCTCCCAGCAGACGCCCGCCGCGCTGGAATTGGCGATCCGGCGCTTCGAGATCGAGGAGGCTCGCTTCGACGGCGCGGCCATACGGCGCCACGCCGAGCGCTTCGCGATACCGCGTTTCTGCGCCGAGATCGGGGCCGAGATCGAGCGCTGTCTCGCAGGCGAGGGTGATCCGCAGCAGGTGTAGTGCCTTCTTACGCCTTGCGGACGCCTGACCGACCGTGAGGTACGATCCTGGTTCCCCGGCCCCCTCTACCCCCGTCGGCCGGCCGCGGTGAACGAGGATGGGAGATCGTTCCTCCGGGCGGCGCCTGATCGTCGCGATCGGAATCATCGCAATCTGCCTGCTCGCGACGAGCGCCGCCGCGCTCGAGGTCGTGGGATCCAGAACCGCCCGCTTCACGTGGGAGCCCGCTTCGGGCCCCGTCGCGGCCTACCTCGTCTACGTCTCCCGCAATGGCCAGCCCCTCCCGCAGTGGCCGGAGCAGCTCACCTACACGCCGCAGGCGGACGTTCCCGGCGCGACCGGCGATACTGTCGTGATCTCCGTCTCTCCGATCACGAGCGGCGCCACGCCGAGCGCTTCGCGATACCGCGTTTCTGCGCCGAGATCGGGGCCGAGATCGAGCGCTGTCTCGCAGGCGAGGGTGATCCGCAGCAGGTG
>CAYOIG010000045.1:0-8481 GCA_964403915.1 uncultured Myxococcaceae bacterium | reverse complement strand
CCGCGCGTGCCTGCGGAGACCGCGCCGCGGCCAGCAGCTTCGTCCTCGGCGGCCGCCCGAGCGGTACCAGCGCCGGGGCCTCCGCCGCACCCGGTCGGTAGATGCCTTCGCTTCTCGCCCACTCGAGCACCTTCAGGTAGAGCGCCTTGAAGCGCGGCCCGTGATTCATGTGCCGCAGATGGGCGAGCTCGTGGCAGAGGGTGTTCACGAGGCTCGAGTAGCGGAGCGGCCGGCCGGTGCTGACGTGCCGGAGCCGGATCCGGATCTGGCCATCCGAGTAGCAGATGCCGTAGCGCCGCTTGACCTGCGGGCGCTCCGCCTCGATCGACTGATAGCGGAGCTGAAAACGCAGCGCGATGCGCTCGGCGTCCTGGTTGAGACGCGCGAGCAGCGCACGTGCGGTCTCGCGATCCATTCCCGCGTTGCTCAGCGAGAGCCCCCCGCAGCGCATCTTTCCGTCGCCGGTGCGATCGCGCAACGCCTGCGGCGAAGGCACGCGACCGCGTCCGGCAGCCTCGGCGATGGAATCTCGTACGTCGAAGAAATATGGCGAAAATATCAGAAAATATGAGAAAAACGGAGATCATGTCCATCTATCAGGGGGAGGGCAAGATGCCCCCGACACCCGTGTGCAACGCTTGAAGAAGCCTCAGACCTCCGCCGCGAACTCCCCGTAATGACAGGAGCGATCCGGCTTCCAAACGAGATTTCTCCTCGCTGATCGACGCGATGCGCGCGGCTCTACCGGGAAGTGGGGTGCGACTTTCGCGCCCTCGGAATCGAAGTTGGTGAGGCGCATGCGCGCGTGGTCCAATGCGCGCGTTTCCAGGGGTTCACGGAGGAAAAACCTCCGCGGATCTCTGGAAAACCCCCGAGATTCGTGAATGACACCCCCCCCTCTCTGGGACGGCATCCTGCGCCGCCTCGGAGCTGAAGTCCCGGCGTTTGCCGTAGAGGCGTGGCTCGCTCCGCTGGTCCCCGAGGCCGACGGCGAGGGCATCGTGCTCCTGTGCCCGTCCCCGTTCCATCGCGACCGGGTTCGCGATCGCTACCTGCCGTCGATCGAGGCGCGCGCCCACGAAGAAGCAGGCCGGCCCGTGCCCGTGAGTCTCGGCCTCGGGCTCCGCCGCGCCGACCTTCGCGTGGACGTGCGAGCCCGCGGGGCGATGCAGGCCGTCGCCGCCGCGCCGCTCGCCGTGGCTGCGCCGCCCGCCACGACACGTCCTGCTCCGATGCAGCGCACGCTCCCCTATTCTTTCGAGAGCTTCGTGGTCGGCCCGTGCAACGCGCTGGCACGCGAGGCCTCCCTCGCCCTCGCGCGCGGCAGCCAGCCAGGCGTCTGCCCTCTCTACATCGCGGGCAGGCCTGGCCTCGGCAAGACGCACCTCGCCCGCGCCCTCGAGGCCGAGGCGCGGAACCAGGGCCTCGAGCGCACCCTCTACACCTCGGCCGAGTCGTTCACGAGCGAGTTCCTGGGCTCGATCCGCGCGCAGAAGATGCCCGGCTTCAAGCGCCGCTTCCGCGAGCAATGCGATCTGCTCGTGATCGAGGACGTCCAGTTCCTCGCGGGCAAGAAGGCCACCCAGCTCGAGCTCTTCCACATCGTGGCCCACCTGCTCGAGGCCGGGAGCCGCGTCGCCCTCACGGCCGACCGGGAGCCCCGTGAGCTCACGGACCTCGATCCGCGCCTGCGCTCCCAGATCGCGGGGGGGCTGGTGGCCGTGATCGAGCCGCCCGACGCTCGCGTACGCCGCGAGATCCTGCGCCAGAAGGCGGCGGCCGGTGGCGTTCGGCTTCCCGACGACTGTCTCGACCGGCTGGTGGAGGGCGTGCGGGGAAGCGTGCGCGACCTCGAAGGCGTGCTGATCCAGATCGTGGCGACCGCTTCGCTGCTCAAGCGCCCCATCGATCTGCGACTGACCGACGACGCGCTCCGCAAGCTCTCCGACGTCGCTCCGCGGCGCGCCGCACTCGGGATCTCCCAGGTGGTCGGCGTGGTCGCCACGTTCTTCAAGACCACGCCCGCCGCACTCGCCACCCGCTCGCGGCGGCGTGACGTGCTCCTGCCGCGGCAGCTCGCGATGTACCTGTGCCGTCGCTATACCGAGGCGCCGCTCCAGAAGATCGGCGAGGCCCTCGGTCGCGACCATCCGGCCGTCAGCCACGCGCTCAAGCACATCGAGCGCGAGATCCTCGAACGCGCGCCTCTTCGTTACCAGATGGAGGCGCTGGTCGAGCGGCTCGACGCGCTCTCGCGTGAGCCGGAGCGCTGCTGACGATCGGGCTCCGGAAGCCGTTTCAGGAGCGGCGGCGGCGCCCCTCGATCCCGAGGCCCGCGAGCCCGCCGAGCAGCAGCACCGCCGTGCCCGGCTCGGGCACGTAGGTCACGTCGAGGCGGAACGATTTGCTCGAACTTCCGAGGGTCCAGCGCGAGAGCTGCGCGGTGTTGGTCCAGACGCCGCCCTGGCTCGCTGACGTTCCGTAGGAGTAGAGGAGCGCCTTCAGCCACAGATCCTGCGCACCGAGGAGGCTCGCCGGAATCGCCACGGTTCCGAGATCGCGGGCTGCGCCGTAGGCCGGCGGGAGCAGATCCGCGAGCGGAACCCAGCTCGTCCCATCCGTCGAGCCATACAGGTAGTTGTGCCCCTCGCTGTAGGACCAGTGGAAGACCGGCATGTTCATCCAGAGGGCGATCTCACTCGTCGGCTGCGAAAACGCGAAGTGATAGATGATCTGCGCGGGCGTGGTGGAGGCGAGGGTCGGCCCGCCGACTCCGGGCTTGATGCACTTGATCGTGCCCTCGGTATAGACGACGGCGTTGCTCGACGAGACGATCTTGCCATCGCTGAGCGGGGTCTGCGGATCGCCGTACGAATAGGAATAGTCGGGGACTGCCTGCGCGGCCGCGGGCAGGACGAGCGGCAGCAGCAGCGCGAGTGCGAGCTTCTTCATGGTCCTCTCCGTCCCCGGGGCTGCAATCCCGGGCTCTAAACAGAAGTGGTACCTGGTGCCCCGAAGTGTCAGAACCGGCGCGGCGCGAGGCCACCGGCGCGGGCGGCCCGAGCAGGAGAAAGAGTCTTCAGTCCGGTGGGTTCGGAGTGGAAGCTGCCTGCGCGTGACGCAGCGCTCGGGGTCAGACGTACATCGGGCGCCGGTCGCGCAGGCGCAGCCAGCCCCGGCCGATGCGGTAGACGAGCCAGAGCGTCACCGCGACGAGGATCCCCACGGCGATCGGGATGCCGACCAGGGTGATGAAGAGCACGGCCGCCAGGATCACCCAGCCGATCGCGAACCAGAAGGTGCGGATCTGCCAGCGGTAGTGCGACTCGAGCCACGTCCCGCGCGCATCGCCACGCTTGGCGTAGTTGAGGATCACGGCCGCGATGGAGGGAATGCTGCCGACGAAGCTGCCGACCACCGTCGCCGTCCCGGCGATGCCCACGACGATCGCGAAGGTGTGGAGCGCGTAGACCAGATTCGCGACGGTGAGGACGGAGGACAGCGACGCGCCCCGCTAGCGCGCGCCAAGCGCCGCGGCGGCGCCGGCCTTGCGGTCTTCGCGCCAGCGCTCCGGCCCCGCGATCTCGCGCCCCTGGCCGGGCTCGAGGGACGGCGGATCGAGGGCCGGATCATCGAAGCGTCGCAGCACGTCGTAGGCGGTGCTGCGCTCGACGGGA
Organism: uncultured Myxococcaceae bacterium; assembly: GCA_964403915.1. Taxonomy (GTDB): domain Bacteria; phylum Myxococcota_A; class UBA9160; order UBA9160; family UBA9160; genus MYXO. The sequence continues at coordinate 4,804 of CAYOIG010000045.1, read as the reverse complement.
ACGCGGCCCACCTCGCGAACGAGGCGCCGGATCTCCTCGGCGGGCAGGTTCTCGCCGTGGTGCGCACCCGACTCGCGGGAGATCGACTCCTCCATCAGCGTTCCGCCGAAGTCGTTGGCACCGGAGAGCAGCGCCATCTGCGCGAGCTTCGTCCCCATCTTCACCCAGGAGACCTGCACGTTCGAGATGTGCGGGCGCAGGAAGAGCCGTGCCACGGCCACGAGGCGCAGGTCTTCGGCCATGGACGAGCCGGGCCGCGCCTCCATTTTCTGATACAGCCGGTTCAGCTCGTGAATGAAGCCGAGCGGAACGAACTCGGTGAAGCCACCCGTCTGCTTCTGGATCTCGCGCAGCAGCCCGAGGTGCGCGGCCACGTGCCCCGTGTTCTCGAGATGGCCGTACATGAGCGTCGAGGTGGTGCGGAAGCCCACGCGATGCGCCGTGGTGATGATCTCGACCCAGCGCGCCTTCCGGATCTTGTTCGGCGCCAGCACCCTGCGCACGTCGTCGTCGAGGATCTCGGCCGCCGTTCCCGGAATGGTCCCGAGACCGGCCTCCTTGAGCCAGAGCAGATAGTCGGCCAGCGGCATGCCGCTCTTGCGATGGCCCCAGTCGATCTCCTCGGGCGAGTAGGCGTGGATGTGGAGGCTCGGGAACTCGCCCTTGATCGCTTCGAGGATCTCCCGGTAGTGCCCGTGGTCCTTGCCCGGGTGGATGCCGCCCTGGATGCAGACCTCGGTCGCGCCGCGCCGCACGCCGTCGCGGCACTTCTCGAGGAGCTCTTCCATCGTTCGGTCGTAGGCGTCGGCGTCCTCGCGGTGCCGCGAGAAGCCGCAAAAGGAGCAGCCGACGTAGCAGATGTTCGTGAAGTTGATGTTGCGATTGACGACGAAGGAGACATCGGCGCCGCAGTCTCGCTCGCGCGCCCAGTCGGCCGCACGCAGCAGCGCATGGAAGTCGGCGCCCTCGGCGCCCAGCAGACGCTCGGCCTCCGCCGTATGCAGCTCGCGCTCCTCGAGAGCGCGATCGAGGATCGCAGCGACATCGGGGCTCACGGCCGAGAGCAGTCGGGAGAGCGTCATGCAGCCTCCTGGCGCGCGCCGCCGCGAGGCCGCGCATGGCCGGATTCGTCCGCGAACCGGTGGAGAGCGGCGCGGATCTGCGGATCGAAGAGCTCGGGGCGCCGGACGACGTCGCCGGGATAGACGGGCAGCCGCTCGCGCAGCCTCGCGCCCGTGGCCTCGGTGCGCTCGCGCAGCGCGCGCAGCGTCGGCCACGGCGCCTCGGGGTTGATGAAATCGACGGTCACGGGCGAGACGCCGCCCCAGTCGTTCAGCCCCGCCGAGAGCAGCAGCTCGAGGGCGTCGGGGGCGAGGTTCGGCGGCGCCTGCACGTTCATGTCCGGGCCGAGAATGAGACGCGCGAGTGCCACCCAGCCCGCGACCTCCTCGTTCGTGAGAGGGGCGACGCCGCGCATCGGCGTATCCGGCTTCGGATGAAAGGGCTGGACGATGACCTCCTGGATGTGGCCATGGCGCTCTGCGAGATCGCGGATCACGAGCAGCGTGTCGACGCGCTCGGCAGCGGTCTCTCCGATGCCCAGTAGGAGGCCCGTCGTGAAGGGGATCCCGAGCTCTCCGGCCTCCTCGTGCATGCGGATCCTGCGGGCCGGATCCTTGTCGGGCGCGTAGTAGTGCGCCCCGCCTTTTTGCCGCAGCCGCTCGCTCGTGGTCTCGAGCATGAGGCCCATGGAGGCGTTCCAGGGGCGCAGCGCCTCCATCTCCTCCCGGGACAGCACGCCCGCGTTGGTGTGCGGCAGCATCCCGCCCGCGAACGCGACCCGGCAGGCCTCGACGAGATACTCCGCCGTGGACGCGAAGCCGCGCGCGCGCAGCCAGTCGCGATGCGGCCGGTAGGCGACCTCGGGCTTGTCGCCGAGACAGAAGAGGGCCTCGATGCAGCCAGCGCGCGCCGCGCCGCGCACCACTTCGGCCACGTCGGCGAGCTCGTAGCTCTTCGCAGCCGGATCGTCGGGGAGCTTGGCGAAGGTGCAATAGGCGCAGCGGTCGCGACACAGATTGGTGAGCGGAAGGAAAACGTTGCGTGAGAACGTGACGTCGACGCCCTTGCCGCGCCGCTTGCTCTCGAGCGCAGCCTCCAGCAAGGCGCCGTGCAGCCAGGGCTCGCCGAGTCCGGCGGCGAGCTGCACCGCGGGCTCGCGCTCGAGGCGGCCAGCGCTGGCTGCATCACGCAGCCAGGCCTCGGCGCAGGCTCGCGAGGGTGCGACGTCGGGGAGGGGCCGTGTCACCAGGGCATGATACCGCAGCACCCGGGGGCGGCCGAGCAGCGCGGGTGGGCCGAGAACGTCCTGGCGCTCGCGCTTCGTTGCGATGCCTTGCCCGCAGGATAGGCTTGGCGGGCCATGACCCAGAACGCCGCGGCACCGGGCCTCGCCAGCGACGCCCGCTACGGCGCCTTCAGCGACGCCGGTCCGTGGGTGATCGATCCGGCGCAGATCCGCTGGCGAGAAGGCGTCGCCGCGCTCCGCTCGGCGAGCCAGGCGAGCGTGCCGGACCTCGTCCGCCACCGCCGGCTGCCGCCCTTCCTCCGCTTCACCGAAGCCGCCGTGCTGGTGGGCGGCGCGCTCACGGGCTGGTGGCTGCGCGAGCGGCGCCGCGGCGGCGAGACGTCGCGCGCAGGCCTCTCTCGCCGGCTGCGACGCGCCTTCGAGCGCCTCGGCCCCGCCTACATCAAGCTCGGCCAGATCGTCTCCTCCGGGAGAGGCATCTTTCCCGACGAGCTCGTGCACGAGTTCAAGGCGCTGCGCGATCAGGTGCCGCCCGAGCCCTTCGCGGTGGTGAAGCGGGTGGTGGAAGAGGATCTCGGCCGCCCGCTCGCACAGGTCTTCTCGCGTTTCGACGAGCGGTCTCTCGCCGCCGCCTCCATCGCACAGGTGCACGCCGCCACGCTCGTCACGGGCGAAGAGGTGGTGGTGAAGGTGCAGCGACCTTCCGTCGAGCGCCTCGTGCGCCGCGACATCGCGGCCATGGCCTGGATCGCGCCCTACCTGGTCGGCAAGCTCCCCGTGGCCGCGCTCGCCAATCCGCCGCAGCTCGTCGAGCTCTTCGCCGAGACCATCGTGGAGGAGCTCGACTTTCGGCTCGAGGCACAGAACATGCTCGACATCGCGCACGTGCTGCGCGATGCGGGCCAGACCATCATCGTCGTGCCGCGACCGCATCCGGAGCTCGTGACGCGGCGGGTTCTCGTCATGGAGCGCCTCCACGGCTTCCAGTACGAGGACATCGAGGGCATGAAGGCCGCGGGGATCGATACCGCCGCGATGCTCCGCTCGATGCTGATCTCCTTTCTCGAGGGCGCCATGATCTACGGCGTCTTCCACGGCGACCTCCACGGCGGCAACCTCTTCGTCATGCCCGATGGGCGCGTGGCGCTCTTCGACTACGGCATGACGGGACGCATGAACGAGCAGCAGCGCCGGGCGTTCCTGCGTCTCATGATGACCGGCGCCGTGAACGACATCCGCGGCCAGCTGGAGGCCTTCCGCGATCTGGGAGCGCTTCCAGCCGATGCCGACCTCGACGCCATGATGCGCCTGCTCAAGGTGCACGAGCCGGTGAGGGATCCCACGCGCATGTCGGCGGGCGACCTGGTACGCGAGATCCAGGACGTGCTGAAGGGCCTGCTCGCGCAGGGCGCGAGGCTCCCCAAGCACCTCATGCTCTACGTCAAGGACATGCTCTTCTTCGACGGCGCCATCGCGCAGCTGACGCCCGATCTCGACATGTTCGGCGAGATCGCGAAGATCTACGCCTATTTTGCGCAGAACCACGCCGAGCGCATCAGCCGCGATGCCGGCATCGATCCGAGCCGCGCCACCCTCGACCTCGACGGCATGAAACGCTCGATGGGCCTCGAAGGCGAGGTCGAATCCTTCACCCACCGCGATCTGCAGCGACGCAGGCGCGAGATCGAGAAGAAGATCGAAGAGGCGGGCGGGCTGCCGCGGCGCCCCTGAGCGCCTACCTCCCCGTCGCCTTCTTCGCGGCCGGCCGTGCGGCGCACTCGCCGAGCCAGCGCGCAACGTTCGCGTAGGGCGCCAGGTTGATCTTCGCAAAAGCCGCCCAGCCGATCACCGAGGCGAGATTCACGTCGGCGACGGAGTAGCTCTCGCCGACGACGAACTTACGCGCCGCCAGATGATCGTTCAGCACCGCGAGCGGCTTCTGGATCTTCTGCTCGCCCTCATCGGCCAGCTCGGGCTTGCGCTGGTCCGGCGGATAGAAAGCCCGATGCATCATGGCCATCAGCAGCGGCGGCTCGATCTCCGTCATCACCCAGAAGCTCCACTGCACGGCGTGGCCTCGATCGGCCACCGACTTCGGCCACAGGCCCTTGTCGTACTTCATGGCGAGGTAGAGATTGATCGCCATCGACTCCCAGACGATGGTGCCGTCGTCGTCGAGGGTCGGCACGTGACCGTTCGGATTGAGCTTCAGATACGCGGGCTCGTGCGTGGCGCCCGTCGCGAAGTGCGTGGGGATGTTCTCGTAGGGAAGGCCGAGCTCCTCCAGCATCCAGAGGCAGCGGGCCGCGCGCGACATGGGAATCCCGTAGAGCTTGATCATGGTCCCTCCTGGGGTGGTTGGAAGGGCGCTGCTACGCAGCGCCATCCGCGACGCCGGCCCACGCGCGAAGCTGCGCGGGATCGGTGCGGTGCAAAAGCTCGCCGGCGGGGAGGCCCTCCGGGTTGTGGTCGCGGATGGCGCGCAGCAGGCCCACC
>CAYOIG010000044.1:0-3414 GCA_964403915.1 uncultured Myxococcaceae bacterium | reverse complement strand
CACTTCGAAGTGCCTCGCCATGTCCGGGATGGTGCGGAGGTTCGAGTCCTCCGGCCGCGATGGATAGCTCGACACGCAGTGGAGCAGGGCGATCTCGCGTGCGCCCGCCCCGCGTGCAGCGCCGAGCGCCTCGGCGATCTCGTTCTGCTCGGCCATCCCGGTCGAGAGGAGCAGGGGCTTCCCGGTCGCCGCGGCGACCTCGATGAGTCCCAGATCGACCATCTCGAACGAGGCGATCTTGTAGGCCGGACAGCCGAGGCTTTCGAGGAGTGTGACCGCGGTCGCGTCGAATGGGGTCGAAAAGACGGTGAGCCCGAGAGCCTTCCCCCGCTCGAACAGCGCTTCGTGCCAGTCCCAGGGTGTATGGGCCTCCTCGTAGAGGTCGTAGAGCCGCCGGCCGCTCCACGGCCCACTTTCGAGCACGAAGCCCGGCCCCGCGTGGTCGATCGTGATCGTGCCGGCCGTGTAGGTCTGGAGCTTCACGGCATCGACACCGGCGCGTCCAGCCATCTCCAGGATCGCGAGGGCTCGATCGAGCCCGCCGAGATGATTGGCGGACAGCTCGGCCACGACGTAGGGCCGGTGGCCGGATCCGATCCGCCGCCCGGCGATACGAATCTCGGCCGTCACAGCAGAACGTATTCCTTCTGGTCTCCGTCGCGCTGTGCCCGTGCCCCTCGCTTCTCGGGCGTGCGAAGGAAGGGACGGTCCGCATCCATCAGCGGGATGCGTGCCTCCTCGACGCCGGTGTCGTCACGGTGCCTCGCGACGCTGTCCGTGGTGTGCCAGACGCCCGACCCCTCCCGGCTCCAGATGGCCGGATCGCGCATGGGCTCGATCGCGGCCAGCAGCTCCGACTCGGCCATCCCGACGCTGCCGAGGAACACGTCCATGTCGGAAGGCCGCACGTGGTCGTACCGCGCGACCATCTCGATCGCGCGCTCTCGGGTCATCCGCCCGTGCCTCACCTCGTTCGAGGCGTCGTCGGTCGCGCGGCCATAGCCGAACTTCAGATACTTCAGGTAGTCGTGCAGACCGTTGGCGTGGATGTCGTCGGTCTTCGCGTAGATGTTGAACGTCCGATCGCGGGCTTGCGCGGTCTCGAATCCCAGCTTCTCGATCACGAACTCGGCCTGCGTGCGGCCGTCCCACGGCATGAAGTTGGAGAGATAGATGCCGCGAACCCCGACGCGCTCGAGGTCCTCGTCGGACGGGTAGAAGAACGGAGCCAGGTCGTAACGGGTGAGCCCGCAGCCCGGCTCGAGCAGGAGGTCCTCGGGCTCGAAGCCCCGCATCGAATGTTCCTGCCGCTTCTTCTTGGTGAACTCGACGTAGTCGTCGATGTTGTACATGCCGACGAGCTCGGAAAAGCCCTCCTCGCCCCAGATCATGAGCGGTACGTCGTACTGGACGGCGGCGCGGATCGGGAACGTCATGATGCCCGCATGGTAGTGCCACGTGACGTCGCCGACCCGGTGCAGCATGGCGCGCGCGATCCGTTTCGCAGAACCCGGAGCGGTGGTGAATCGGAGGAGATTGCAGTCCATCCGGTCGACGAGGTTGGTCAGATTCCGGATGCCGAGCGGCGTATTGAAGCTGTGGTTGTAGCTGACGAGAAGCGGGTTCAGCCCGTATCTTTCCTTGACGACGTAGACCTGGAAGTGGCTGTCCTTGCCGCCCGAGACGGGAACGATGCAGTCGTACGGGTTGTCCTTCGCGCGCTGGCGCTCCCGGTACTCCTCGAGCAGCGTGTGAAGCCTCCGCTCACGCTGCGGCCAGTCGATCTGGCTTCGATGGGTCGTCTTGGCTTCGAACGAACGACAGCCGGAGCAGATGCCCTGGTCGTCGAAGACGATGCCCGGCTTCGCATTCGCCGGATACACGCAGCGCTTGCAGTATTCCATGCGTCGGGTCCCGCTCCTCTCTGGTGGAGGATGCCTCAGAAGGGCGCGTAGCGCGGCCGGCGGGGCATTGCGATCTTGTAGAACGTGCTGTCACGCACGGGCAGGCCCGCCCCGGCCATGAACTCCTTGGCCTTCTTGGTGCTGTGCTCAGTGTAATGAAAGATGTTTCCGGCCGCGACGGCCTGCGCGTGGCCGATGCGCACGCCATCGACGAGATGCTCCCAGGTGCCGACACCGCCGAATGCGATGACTGGCGCGTCGATGGCATCGCTGATCATTCGGACGAGATCGAGGTCGTAGCCGCGCTTGTCGCCGTCGTGGTCGACCTCGTTGAGCAAGATCTCCCCTGCGCCGAGAGCAACGCCTTCGAGCGCCCAGGCGCGCGCATCACGGCCGCTCGGCAGGCGCCCTCGCGCGCCCACGGCCTCGTAGCCCGAAGGCATCTCGGGGTTGCGCCGCGCGTCGATCGAGAGCACGACGCATTGGCGGCCGAACTGGTCGGCGATCTCCGCGATCAGGCGCGGCTGATCCAGAGCGGCCGTGTTGAGGGCGATCTTGTCCGCGCCGGCCCGCGTGTAGCTTCGGACGCGGCCCAGATCGCGGATCTTCCCGCCCACCGTCAGCGGGACGAAGCAACGCCGCGAGAGCCCCTCGACGATGGCCTCGAAGCGCTCGAGATGCCGTTCGTCGGGTGAGATCTCGAGGACCATGATCTCGTCGACGGCCCAGGCGTTGAAGAAGTCGACCGCCGTGAAGGCGCTGCCGACGTCGTTGGTCGGCCGGAAGCGCCGGGTCTGGACGACGTGTCCGTGATGGACCAGGAGGCTCGCGATCAGCCGGTGTTTCGGGAGTGCAGTCATCGGCGTTCGCTGAGGAAGGTCTCGAGCAGCTTCATGCCGGCGAGCTGCGACTTCTCCGGGTGAAACTGGACGGCAGCGACGTTGTCCCATTCGAGCGCGGCGCAGAACCGCAGTCCGTACTCGCAGATTCCGGTCGCGATCGCGGTAGTGTCGGCGAGCGGCGCGTGGTAGCCATGGACGAAGTAGAAGTCCGATGGCGAGGCGAGGCCGGCCATGAGCCGCGACGAAGGCGCGATCTCGACTGCGCTCCAGCCGACGTGGGGAACCTTGGGGTGGCCTTCCCCGGCCGGGAAGCGGACGATGGCTCCGTCGAGCCACCCGAGGCCGGGGCGGACTCCCTCCTCGCTGCGCGAGAAGAGGAAGTGCATGCCGAGGCAGATGCCGAGGTAGGGCACGCCGGCTGCGCGCACGCGGCGCTCCAGCGCCTCTGCATGGCCTCGGGTGACGAGCCCTTCCATGCCCGCATCGAAGGAGCCGACACCGGGGAGGACGATGAGCTCTGCATCGGCGAGTCCGGCCCCGGTTTCGGCGACGACGACCTCGGCATCGAAGCAGGCGAGGGCATTGACGACCGAGCGGATGTTCGCGAGGCCATAGTCGACGACGGCGACACGCCGCGCGGTGGACGTCACAGCCGCATCTCGAGGCCG
>CAYOIG010000043.1:0-4935 GCA_964403915.1 uncultured Myxococcaceae bacterium | reverse complement strand
CACGATCGGCAGCCCGAGGCCGGCCGCGAAGCGGAGCGCGTCCTCGCGGTGACAGCGGCGCGACCAGGTCGCATCGAGCACGACCGTGCGGCCGGAGGCAACGACCGGGCCGGCCCGCTCGAGCAGGCCGGCATACACGCGATCGGTCGTGGCTGCGGCATAGAGCGCATCCTGCTCCGCTCCGCGCGGACGCTCCGTTGGCGCGAGGCCCGCGAGCCGCTTGCGCACGCGGTCCGACGCGATGACGACGCCACCCAGCGCATCCGCAATCTCCGCCGCTGCCGTGCTCTTTCCCGTGCCGACGGCGCCGCAGACGAGGACGAGCGCAGCGGCGGAGCGATGCTGCAGCGCCTCCCGCGCGAGCACGAGATGTCGCGTGGCGCTCTCGGCCGCCCGCGCCCGCTGTGCGGCATCGATCTCGGCCTCGCCCGCCGCGATCGCCGCCACCTTCGCGCGTACCGCGGCCCGGTAGCTGAGGAAGAAGTCCACCACGCCGTAGAGATCGAAGTCATCGCTCTCGCGCGCGTAGGCGCGCAGGAATCCGTCGGCGAGCGCCTCGTGCCCGCGGTAGCGGAGGTCCATGGCGAGAAACGCCACCTCGGATGCGGCATCGATCCGGCGCAGTGCGTCGCTGAACTCGAGGCAGTCGATGAGGATCGGATCGGCGTCGTCCTCCTCGAAGAAGACGTGCTGCAGGTGAAGATCGCCATGGGCGTCGACGGCGCGGCCGGCGAGGCGGCGAGCCTCGAAACGCTCCGCCTCGCCCTCGAGGAAGGCGCGTGCCGCTGCGCGGGTCTCGGCCACGAGGCCGTCCGGCACCGCCTCGGCGCCGGCGTCCAGCGCCTCGAAGTTCGCCTCGACGGGCTTGCGGATCCGCTCCAGCCACTCGCGCGGTGAGAACGGCGCCGGCCGGCCGAGGCCGTGCTGCGCGTGGAAGGCGGCCACGCGCACCGCCACCCGCTCGAGCTGGCCGGCCGAGAGAGCGCCGCGCTCGAGCAGCGAGAGCGCGTCACGGCCGGCTGCCAGCCTGCGCATCACGACACAGTGCTCGGCCCGGGCGTCGAGCGCGATGCCGCCCATCCGCTCCCGCAGGGCACCGATGCGGAAGCCGCCAGGCACCGCCTCCACGGGCGCTACGCCCAGATACACGTCCGGTGCGAGCCGGCGATTGAGATCCACCTCGCGAAGGCAGTCGTCGTTTCGCTCGGCGCGCGTGGCGAAGCACAGGAAGCCGAGGTCCACGGCCTTTCGCAGCTTGTAGACACGGCTCGCGGTGAGAAAGACGTGCGAGATGTGCGTCTGCACGTGCGTCACGCCGAGCGTGGCGTCCTCGTCGTGCGGGAAGGCTGCGGGAAGAACAAGCGCTTCCGCGAGGCCGGTCGGGAGCGGCTCCATCATCGCATCGCCCCGAAGAGAGCGAGCACGATCTCGAGGGCGATCAGCGCGATGATCGTCATCTCGAGGGCCTCGGCCCGCAGCGCCGCGGCCCTCTCCACCAGCACCGAGGTGAGGTGCCGCATCGCTTCGAGCTTCGACTGCACCAGCCGCTCCCAGATCTCGAGACCGAGGCGAGCAGCCGTGCGACGGTGCACTCGCGCCAGATACACGTCCGGCACCAGCTTCACCGCGTTCTCCACCCGCTCACCGAGGTGCTGCGCCTCGACCATGAGATCCGAGAGCTCCCGGATCGCGGCGCGGTGTGCGCCACGGACGGCGCTCCTGAGACCCGGCTCCCGGTAGATCTCCCTCGAGAAGCGCGACAGGGCCGCGTCGAGCTGCACGTCGAGGAGCCGCAGCTCGACGAGCTGCACGTTCAGGAAATCGAGCACGAGGAGCGTGTCCGCGCAGTCGGGATCGTGGACGAAGGCGGCGCTCCAGCCGGCGACGACGAGATCGCTCGGCGAGAAGCTGACGGGCTCGCGCAGCGACTCCTCGATCTGCTGCCGCGCCAGCGGCCCCTCGTCCATGGTGAGAACGGCCGCGAGCGTTCCGGCATGTTCCCGGAGCAGGGCCTCGGCTTCGTACGGGGGATCGAGGGCGTCCACCTGGAAGACGTAGTAGTCCTCCACCAGCTCGCTCGTTGCCATGCCCTCGAGCGCCGGACGGATCTCGCGCAGCAGCTCGTCGAGCAGGCGACGCGACTGCGCGGCCGCATCGCTGCGGGCGAGGGCCTCGGCCAGCCGCGGAAGATCGGTCAGGCACGCGGGCGGGCGCAGCTTCCAGGCGAGGCTGATGGCGCCGAAGTCGAAGATCCGCGCCGTGACGGTCGCCGGAAACGAGGCGTCTCCGACGGCCAGGCTTCTCTCTCCGAGAGCGAGCTCGACCGGCGCCACGGCGTAGCGTACGTACTCGGGCGCGGGCTTGCGGGGCTCGAGGCGGGCGCGCCCGGGCCGGAGCACGGACGGAATCGCCCCGAGATCGATGGCATTCGCGACATCGAAGGCGAAGAGCGCGAGGATGCAGCCGTCCTCGATGCGCGGCGTCCCGGAGTGGGCGTCCATCGGCGCCGAGCGTACCCGACCGGCCCGTCAGGCGCGTGTCGCAGCGGCCTCCCGCGCGGTGCGCGCCGCTCGCAGGCGAGCGAAGCCTTCGTCGGCGTGATGCGACGAGCGCGTCAAGGGCGATGACGAGACCATCAGGAAGCCGCGCGCCAGGGCCTCCTGCCGCAGCTCCTCGAACTCCTCCGGCGGCACCCAGCGCGCGACGGCGATGTGGCGAAGGGTCGGCTGGAGATACTGGCCGAGGGTGAGGAAGTCCACGTCCACGGCGCGAAGGTCGTCCATCACCGCGAGCACCTCGCCCCGCTCCTCGCCGAGGCCGAGCATGAGGCCCGACTTCGTGAAGATCGCGGGGTCGGCGTGCTTGACGCGCCCGAGGAGCGCGAGGGAGTGCCCGTAATCGGCCGCCGGCCGCACGGTGCGGTAGAGGCGCGGGACCGTCTCGATGTTGTGGTTGTAGACGTCCGGACGCGCTGCGATCACCACACCGGCAGCGCCGTCCTTGCGCAGGAAGTCCGGCGTCAGCACCTCCACGGTCGTCGTGGGCGAGACCGCGCGAATGCTCTCGATGCAGCGTGCAAAGTGCGCCGCTCCGCCATCGGGAAGATCGTCCCGATCGACGGAGGTGATGACCACGTGCCGGAGACCGAGCTCATTAACCGCTGCCGCAACCCGCTCCGGCTCGCCGGGATCGACGGCCTGCGGGCGGCCGGTTTCCACGTTGCAGAAGGCGCAGGCCCGCGTGCAGACACTGCCGAGGATCATCAGTGTGGCGTGGCGCCTCGACCAGCACTCGCCGATGTTCGGGCAGGCCGCCTCCTCGCAGACCGTGTGCAGCCGCCGGCCGCGAACCACGCCCCGTGTCTCTTCGTAGACTTCCGAGGCCGGGACGCGCACGCGCAGCCAGGGCGGCTTGCGCTCTCTCGGTCGCTCGGCTTCGGGGTAGCGGGGTCGCGCCACGCAGGCCTCGGATGGTGACGCACGGGCACCGCGGCAAGAGGAGCCTCGTGCCCGGGCTCTGGCACCTGGCAGGATAGCGCGGGGCCCGCCCTTGCTGTGCGCGAAGCCGGGCAGTCGCCTCGGAGGCTACGGCGCATCGATCAGACGCCGCAGATCGGCCAGGCGCGCAGCCTCGGCCTCGGGCACGTTCACGCCGGACGATCCCGTGTAGCCTCCGACGACGGCCTCCTCGAGAAGCGCATAGGCCTTCGCAGCGGAGGGGGATTTCGGATCGGTGCGAATGGCCGTCTCGAGGTAGAGGTCGGCCTCGGAGATCCAGAAGCCGGGCGCCGTCTCCGATTCGGTCACACCGAGCAGGTACCAGGCTTCGGCCGCGTCGCGCGCCGAAGCGGGCTTCGCGTCGAGGTAGCGGTGCAGGATGCTGGACGCCGCAACGTACTGGACGAGACCCGCGTGGTCGGCCGGATAGGGAACGATCGCGCGCGCCTCGTCGATGCGCTCTCTCGCGAGTGCGAGCTCGGGCTTGCGATCGCGCTGGGGCCCCAGCTCCCGAAGCGAGACGATCCACTGGCGCACGTCCTCGCGCAGCCGCTGCCAGAGATCGGGCCGCTGCAGGAGCGCCTCGAGAACCGGCACCGGGCGCTGGTAGTCGCCCTTCACGCGGATCGAGAGCACGAGGTAGTCGGTGAGCGCGCCGGGAAGCGCCGTCGGAGAGGTTTCGGGATCGGCCAGCAGCGCCTCGAACGCGCTCTGGGCCTCGTCGAACTGGCGCGTCGCGACGAGCAGCCGCGTCCGCTCCCGGAGCGGCAGGCGGCCGAGCTCCGAGCGGTCGACGAAGCCCGCGCCGAGCGGTGAGTCGCCGGGGCTCGCGAGCTTGGTGTGGCAGGCGACGCAGTTCTCGCTCGCCTGCTGCACTAGGTAGGCGGCCTCTCTCGTTCGGCCCTCCTGGTAGCGCGCGAGGGCATGCCGGGCGTCGTCGCCGAGCGAGCGTCCGAGGTAGCGGCGGCCGGCGTCGTCTTCGCGGGCGTGCCGTGCGAGCCCATCGGCATGGCCCGCCAGCGTCTCGAGCGCCTTCAGCACGCGCGTCCGGTTCTCGGGCGCCATGAACGCCGCATCGTTCACGCTGAGCGGCAGCAGGATCTGCATGCTCTCGAAGATCTGGCCCATGCGGGCACGGGTCTCCTCGGCGGACGTCTCGGCCTCGGCGCGAAGCGGCGCTGCGAGCAGGAGACAGGCCGAGAGCGCCACGAAGCCTGCGCGGCGCGCGGCGGCGCGCGTCACCGTCCGAGCCACGAACCGACACTGAAACACGATCCCTCCCCCCATCCGGTGGTCACGGCTCGAACCGGCAGCCTCCAGCCATCCGCACCAGAAAGACGCTGCCTAGAGCAGCTGATGCTTCTTCGCCTCGCGCAGCAGCTCGTCCTGAAACTTCGGGTGCGCGATCGAGATGATCCGTTCGGCGCGCTCACGCGTG
>CAYOIG010000042.1:0-5671 GCA_964403915.1 uncultured Myxococcaceae bacterium | reverse complement strand
GCATCGCCTACTCCGACCGCTCGGATCTGGCGAAGCAGTAACCCTATCGCCTCGTCTCGAAGATCGTGCCGAACGTGAAGTGGCTCGGCCTGCTCACGCCGAAGCAGCGCGAGCGCTTCGCGGCACTCGGCATCCTCGAGTTCGAGACCAACACCACGTCGGACGTGGATCAGGAACTCGCGGAGGAGCAGCGGCTTCGCCGGGGCGAAGCGGTGGCGCTCAGCGCGTAGCGCGCCGCGGCCCGAGAATCTTCGCGTCGACCAGGACGCCGGCCGGGCAGTGGTCGGAGCCCTGCACGTGCGGGGAGAGCCACGCGCCGCGCACGTGCGTCATCGCGGCCGGGCAGGCCAGCACGTAGTCGATGCGCCAGCCCACGTTGCGGGCGCGTACGCCGAAGCGCTGGCTCCACCACGAGTAGTGGCCCGGGGCGGCCTCGAAGTGCCGGAAGGTGTCGGTGAGCCCGGAGCCGAGCCAGCGATCCATCTCCTCGCGTTCCACTGGCAAGAAGCCGCTGGTCTCCCGGTTCTCGCGCGGCCGCGCGAGATCGATCTCGCGGTGTGCCGTGTTGAAGTCGCCCATCACGAGCACGCGCGCGCCCTCGGCCCGAAGCGCCTGCACGCGAGCGAGGAGCACGCGGCAGAAGTCGAGCTTGAAGGGCACGCGCGAGTTGTCCCGCTCCTTTCCCGTGCCGTTCGGGAAGTAGACGTTCACGATGGCGAGCCGGCCGAAACGGGCGATCTGGAGCCTTCCTTCCGCGTCGAACTCCGCGCGTCCGAGGCGGGTCTCGATCGCGTCCGGTTCGCGCCGCGCGAAGAGGGCGACGCCGCTGTAGCCCGGACGCTCGGCCGGCGAGAAGAACGCGTGCCAGCCCTCCGGCGCCCGCACCTCGGCGGGCAGGTCCTCGGGCCGCGCGCGCAGCTCCTGCACGCCAACCACGTCGGCCTTCGACGCGTCGAGCCAGTCGCGAAAGCCCTTCTTCGCGCAGGCTCGCAGGCCGTTCACGTTCCAGGAGACGATGTGGAGCGTCGCTACGTCAGCCACGCGAGGCAGCCCGCCCGCTCGAGAATCGGGTCGAGGGCGCTGCGATCGGCGACGGCCGCATGGTGCGCTCGCAGTGCGGCCAGCGACTTCGCATGATACTTCTGCGGCGCCTGCGCGAACGGCTCGCCTGCGAGCGTGACCTCGAAGCCCGGCTCGGCCTTCTCTAGAGCACGGGCGTTGGCCGTGCTCCAGGGCAGGAAGATCGCTCCGACCTCGTCGCGCAGCAGCGGGAAGAGCGTCGGCTCGAGCGTCGCCCACGGCTCGAACTCTCCCTCCGCGCGCGGATCGAGCATACGCTCGATCCAGCGCAGCACGTGCTTCGCGCGCTCCTGCATGAGGCGTGCGGGCGTGGGATCGGTGGCGCACTGATAGAGCTGGCCGAAGAGGCCGAAGTCGGCCAGCGCCGGCCTGCCCCCGAACAGGAAGCTGCGTTCGGAGAGATGGGGCTCGAGGATGCGGAGCTGCCGCTCGAACGAGCCCTCGATCACGCCCCGCGTGGCCTTCGAGGAGCCCACGAACTCGAGACGCGGCACCATGCGCTTACGGATCGCCCCCGCCGCGCTCGCCACCTGCTCGTCGGACGCTCCGGGCAGGTTCTCGCGCGCGATGCGCTCGGCCGCCGAGCGCTGGTCGTCTTCGTACGTCCAGCGGTAGTGGAACATCGGCTTGTTGGCCCACTCATCAGAGTACTCCTCGATGAGCGCCGAGAGAAAAGCGAGGGTGCCGTCGCGCGGCTGGAGCGCCGGCTCGGGGTGACGCTTCTCGACCGCTTCGAGGATCGGCGTCGAGTCCTGCAGCACCTCGCCCTCGGGTGTCACCACGAGCGGCACCAGCGGGAGCTTCGCGAGGCGCTGGAACTCGGCCATCGCGCTCTGGTCGCGCACCACCCACTGGTGCGCAATGCGCTTGTAGCGGAAGTAGGAGCGCACCTTCACCGAATAGGGCGAGGCCTCGAGGCCGAAGATCCGGTAGGGAGTCGTCATGAGGCCGGCATTGTGCCCGCGGAAGGGGGCCGGAGGCAAGCGTTGCGCTTCTCAGCCGGCGGCGCCGTCCGGTCGATGGTCTCGTCGTGAGCCAGTCCGACGCGAAGACGCCTCGCGACGAGGTGCGGAGGCTACGGGCAGAGGCCTCGGAGGCCGTGCGCAGGGGGCAGCTCCGCAAGGCCCTCGCGCGCTACGAGGCCCTCGAGGCGCTCGAGCCGGGCGACGCGCAGTGGAGCTGCCGGGTCGCGGACGTGCAGGCCCGCCTCGGGGAGAAGGCCCGCGAGATCGAGGCACTGGTTCGCGCCGTCGAGCGCTGCGCCGCCGCCGGCTCCTTGCTGCGGGGCATCGCCGTCTGCAAGCGCATTCTCGATCTCGATTCGCGGCATACGACGGCGCAGCAGCGTCTCGCATCGCTCCACGCGACACAGGGGCTGGCGCTGCCCCCCGTGCCGCACCTCGGTGCAGCCGTGCCCGAGAGCGGCCCTCCGCTCGCGCCGGGTAGCCTGTCCGAGATCCTTCTCGAGGAGATCGCGGAAGAGCGAGCGGAAGTTACGCCTGGAGTGCGCGCGATCCCCCTCGGCGCCGACCCCGAGGCAGCGGCCGTTGCGAAAACCGTGCTCCCTCGCGTCGCGCTCTTCGGGGATCTCGGCCCCGGCTCCTTCGAGCGCCTGGTGGGCGCCGTTCGTCTCGTGCGGCTGCGCGAGGACGGCGTCCTGTTTCGCGAGGGAGATCCGGGCGACGCACTCTACGTGGTGGTCGAAGGCGCCGTCGTGCCGTGCGCCGAGCGCCCGATCCGGCGCAGGCTCGCGGTGCTGCAGGAGGGCGAGTTCTTCGGCGAGGTTGCGCTGGTGACCGATCAGCCGCGCATCGCAACGGTGCGCGCGCTGGTCGACACCACGCTGCTCGTTCTCGATGCGGACGCCGTGCGGGCCCTCGTCCGCCGCGAGCCCGGTCTCATGGTGGTCTTCCTGCGCTTCCTGCGCGAGCGGCTGTTGCACCGCCTCGGCCAGACGAGCCCCCTCCTTCGGTCGATCGACGCGGCAGGTCTGCGGCGCCTCGCCGCGCGCTTCCGGTTTCTCGAGGTCGACGATGGCGCCGAGCTGATCTCGCAGGGACAGCCTGCGCGCCGTCTTTTCCTTGCGCTCTGCGGCCGCTTCGAGGTCTCGGTGTACGACGGCGCCCTTGCGCGCACGCTGGCCTGGCTCGAGACGGGCGACGTCTTTGGCGAGATGTCCCTGCTCTCGGGCGAGCCCGCGATGGGGAGCGTCACGGCGCGGGGGCGCGGCTTCGTGCTCGCGCTCGACACGGCCGCCTTCCACGCGCTGGAGGCCTCGCAGCCTGCGCTCGTCGAAGGCCTGCGCGCGCTGGCGGGCGAGCGTGACCGGCACAACGTGGAGTCGCTGCGCGACTTCGCCGACGCCTTCCGGCGCCACGTCGATCTGCCCTAGCGCCGCGTCCGGCCGAGCGCTGGCCGCCGCCGGCGAGCGCAGCGAGCCGGCTTCTCAGTCGTGATCGTGGCCGGCTGCCCCGGCCTCGGAGGTGCCGCCCTGCGCGGCAGCCGGACCGGCGCCCGCTCCCGGCTTCACATACGCCTGCGCCGCACCGTGCTCGTAGACGAGCGCGCCGCCCGAGTGGCCGGTCGCTGCGGCCGCCACGAAGATCGCGGCGCCGGCCGCGACCGTGGCTGCGCGCCCCCAGCGGCCCGCGCTGCCCGACAGCAGGCCGCTCGCGCTCACGACGAGGCCGGCGATCGCGATCACGAGCAGGCGCTCGGCCGCCTCCTCGTGCTCGTGGACGGGCTCCTTGCCCACCACCTTCTCGACCCGCTCCATCTGCTCCTCGCCCGTCTCGAGGGCGAGCCAGACCGAGCCGGCCAGCAGCGCCTGCAGCAGCACCACGCCGACCCAGACCCGCGCCGGAAGCCAGCCGCGGGAGAGAGCGACGATCGCCAGCAGCGCCACGAAGGGAGAGAGCAGCGCGAGGGCCACCGGCAGGTGCACGATGGCCGGATGCAGGGGATCGGGAAGCGAAAACATGGCATGCCCTCCAGGTTCGAGATCCGATCGTCGGCGAGCAGCGCCGCGCCTGCAACCCGGCGAGGCGCGTCGATCGTCCGCGGTGCGCGTCAGACCAGCCCCATCCGCTTCGCGATGATGCCCTTCATGATCTCGTTGGTGCCGGCGTAGATCGGCTGCACGGCGGCGTCGGCATAGTCTTCGCAAACGGGGGTTTCGCGCATGAAGCCGTAGCCTCCGTGAAGCTGCACGCATTCGCTGGTGAGCCGCTTCTGCAGGTCGGTCGTCCACCATTTGCCCATGCTCACCTCCGAGACGATGTCGTCGCCCCGCACGTGCGCCACCAGCAGGCGGTCGACGAAGGCCTGTCCGATCTCTACCTCCGTCTGCAGCTCCGCGAGCCGGAACTGCGTGTTCTGGAAGCCCGCGAGGGGCCGGCCGAAGGCGCGCCGCTCCTTCACGTAGGCGACGGTGTCGGCCAGCGTGCGGCGGCAGGAGGCGATGGAGGCGACGCCTATGCACAGGCGTTCCTGCTGCAGCTTCTGCATCAGCATGCGGAAGCCCTGGCCCTCGCGGCCGAGCAGGGCCGAGGCCGGCAGGCGGCAGTCTTCGAAGAAGAGCTCGCTCGTGTCCTGGCCCCGGAGGCCGAGCTTGTCGAGCTTTCGCCCGCGGACGAAGCCCTTCGTCTCGGCCTCCACCAGGAAGAGACTGATGCCGTCGTGGGGCGGAACGGCCGAGGCATCGGTTTTCGCGACCACGATGAACAGGTCTCCGATCTGGCCGTTCGAGATGAAGGTCTTGGCGCCGCTGAGCACCCAGCCGTCGCCGTCGCGAGCGGCGCGGGTCTGCACGTTCGCGAGATCCGAGCCCGTCCCCGGCTCGGTCATGGCGATGCCGAGCAGGATCTCGCCCGCGACGACACCCGGCAGATAGCGCTGCTTCTGCTCCTCGCTGCCAAAGGCCTCGATGTAGGGCCGGCAGATGTTGGAGTGCAGTGAGAGCATGAGCCCATGGGCACGCAGATCGGCGAGCTCCTCGATGAGGACCGCGTCGTAGAGGAAATCGCCGCCCGCGCCGCCGTACTCGACCGGCTGGTTGGCGCCGAGAAACCCCTCTTCGCCCAGCCGCTTCCAGGTGGCGCGATCGCTCATGCCGCGCTCGTTCCACTGCGCCACCTTGGGCGCGATCTCCTTCTCGGCGAAGCGGCGGAACTGGGCGCGGAACTGGTCGTGCTCGGGTGAGAAGATGTCTCGCTTCATGGTCGCGCAGCCTAGCGAATCTGGCGCGCCAGCCAAGCGGGGGGCGCCGGCGCCATTGCCCCCCGCCACCGGTCCTGCAATCGTCCGCCCGACACGACCCCGCGCCGACGACCCGACGCACACAGGACACCGCCATGATCATCTCACGCACGCCGTTGCGCATCAGCTTCGTGGGTGGCGGATCGGATCTGCCCGCGTTCTCTGACCGTGAGACGGGCGCGGTGGTCAGCACCACGATCAACCGCTGCATCTATATTTCGGTCAATCCGAAGTTCGACCGCCGTATCCGCGCCAGCTACTCACAGACCGAGATCGTCGATCACGTCGATGAGCTCAAGCATGAGCTGATCCGCGAGTCGCTGAAAATGACGGG
>CAYOIG010000041.1:0-3704 GCA_964403915.1 uncultured Myxococcaceae bacterium | reverse complement strand
CACGTCGGCTCCTGAGCTTCGGGGCCGAGGAGGACGCCGCATGAGAAGACTCGTCATCGGGACGTTCCTGGTTGCGCTGGTCGCTGCGGCCGTGCTGCTCGGTCGCGGCGACCCTCCGCCGGGCGAGGCCGAGCTCGACCTGTCCGTGTACACCGACCCGGCTCGGGATGCGCTGCCCGTCGAGGCCGTCGTCAGGCCGCGCGGCGGCGCCCCTGCGCCCCGGCCCAATCTCATCGTGATCCTCGCGGACGACCTCGGCTACGGAGACACTGGCCCCTACGGAAACCACCTGGTGCCGACGCCGAGCCTCGACCGGCTCGCGCAGGACGGCGTGCGCTTCACACAGTTCTACGCGAGCGGCGTCTACTGCTCGCCCTCGCGCGCGGGTCTGCTCACGGGCCGCTATCCCCTCCGCGCCGGCATCAACTTCCCCATCTCGGCCATGGACGACGACCTCGGCCGGCGGCTCACCCGCGCCGGCGGCCGGATCGCTGCGCGCCTTGGCGCGAGCGACCTCGCCCAGGCGGGAGAGTCTGCCGCACCCGGCCTCCCGGCCTCCGAGATCACGCTGCCCGAGGCCCTGCGCCTCGCGGGCTACGCGACCGGCATGGTCGGCAAGTGGCATCTCGGCGATTTCGCCGGAGACCCCCGTCATCACCCGCGGCGGCACGGCTTCGACTTCTTCGCGGGCTTTCCCCACTCGAACGACGAGTTTCCATACTCGTACTGGCAGGACGAGGAGCGCGTCGAGCCGGATCTCGGCCTCGCGCAAGAAGACCTGACGGCGCGGCTCACGCGCGAGGCGATCGGCTTCGTGGACCGGCACCGGGACGAGCCCTTCTTCCTCTATTTCGCGCACAAGAACGTGCACACGCCGCTCGTGCCCGCGCCGGCCTTCGCCGGCCGATCGGCCGCCGGCCCCTACGGCGATTCCGTGGAGGAGCTCGACGCGAGCGTCGGCGAGCTGATGCAGGCGCTCGAGGAGCGAGGCCTGCGCGAGCGCACCCTCGTCGTCTTCACGAGCGACAACGGCCCCTGGCACCAGGGAAGCCCGGGCGGCCTGCGCGGGCGCAAGGGACAGCCGCTCGAAGGGGGCCAGCGCGTTCCGATGCTCGCCTCCTGGCCCGGCACGCTGCCGGCCGGCGCAACCGTGGAGGCGCCGGCGATGAACATCGACCTCTTCCCGACCTTCCTGGCGCTCGCCGGGCTCGATCTCCCGGGTGACCGCATCATCGACGGCCGCGATCTGGGCCCCCTGCTCGCGGGCACGAGCCAGGAGAGCCCGCACGACGAGCTCTTCTTCTTCAACGCCAACGTCATCGACGGCGTGCGCGCGGGCCGCTTCAAGTACTACCGCTTCGTGAACGAGTACGTCTGGCCGACACCCCTCGACAAGCCCAACACGTGGGCCGGGCGCGCGTCGATCGGCTACCGGCATCACGATGCGAAGACGGGTCGCACGGTGCCGCTGCTCACCAGCTTTCCCCTGCTCTACGACGTGGTCGCCGACGCGGACGAGTCGTACAACGTGGTCAGTCGCCACGCGGACGAGGCCGCGAGTCTTCTCGGGCGGATCGAGCGCTGGGAGCAGGCGTTCCGGGCCAACCCACGCGGCTGGCGCACGCAGCCGTAGCACGCTCGGAGATCTCGGCCGCGAGCCGAGCGCTGGAGGCCGCGTGGCCGTTTCGCGCGAAGAGACGTGGCAGAAGCTGGCGAGGCTCTCGGCCGCGACGCTGCGTCATACGCCCGGCCAGCGCTACACCGTCGCGGATCGCCTCGAGGAGCGCGCCGCCGCGCATCCGGACAGGGTCTTCGTGCGCTACGAGTCGCGCGATCTCTCCTACGGCGCGCTCAATGCGCTCGCCAATCGCAGCGCCCACGCTGCACGCGCCCTCGGCCTTGGACGCGGAAGCGTGGCCGCGCTGCTGATGGAGAACCGGCCGGAGTTTCTCGCGACCTGGATGGGGCTCTCGAAGCTCGGCGTCACGACCGCATTGCTCAACGTCCAGCAGCGAGGTCGTGCGCTGCGCCATGCGCTCGAGGCCGTGCAGCCGCAGCTCCTGGTCGCGGGGACCGAATGCGCCGGCGCGGTCTCGAGCCTCGGCGCGGACGCCAGCCCGCCGGTCTGCCTGGCGACCGACCCGGACGCCGCCGCGCCGCCCGCAGGCTCTGCGCGCTGGGACGCGCTGCTCGCGCGCGCCTCCGACGCCAACCCCGACCCGGCGCTGCGCGCCGGCCTCGCCGCCGGCGACGACCTGCTCTTCCTCTACACCTCGGGCACGACGGGGCTGCCCAAGGCCGCCCGCCTCTCCCACATGCGCTGGCTCGGCGTGGGAGACGGCATGTCGGCCGTCGCCGGCTACGGCCCGGACGACGTGATCGCCTGCGTGCTCCCCCTGTATCACGGTGCGGGCGGCATGGTGGTGGTCTCGTGCGCTCTCGCGCAGGGCGGCTCGCTCTGGCTCGCGCGGCGCTTCTCGGCGAGCCGGTTCTGGAGCGAGGTGCGCGCGCGCGGCGTCACGGGCTTTCAGTACGTCGGCGAGATCTGCCGCTACCTCGCGAGCCAGCCGCCGGACGCGCGCGATCGCGAGCACCGGCTGCGCACAATGATGGGCGCCGGCCTCGGCGCCGACGTCTGGCGCGTCTTTCTCGAGCGCTTCGGCGTCGAGCGCATCCTCGAGGGCTGGAGCTCGACGGAGGCGAATACCTCGCTCATCAATCTCGACGGCGTGGTGGGCTCGTGCGGACGCATCCCGTATCCCGAGCGGCACAACGGGCGGCTCATCCGCTTCGATGCCGCGACCGAGTCTCACCCGCGTGATGCCGCAGGCCGCTGCATCGAGTGCGCGCCGGGCGAGGCGGGGGAGTTCATCGGGATGATTCCCGATCTCCCCGACTCCGGCGCCGGCCGCTTCGAGGGCTACACCGACCCCGAGGCGACTGCGAGCAGGATCCTGCGCGACGTCTTTGCACCGGGAGATCGCTGGTACCGCTCGGGAGACCTGCTGCGCCGGGACGCCGACGACTACTTCACGTTCGTCGACCGCATCGGAGACAGCTTCCGCTGGAAGAGCGAGAACGTCTCGACGCAGGAGGTGGCCGAGGCGCTGGCAGGATTCCCCGGGATCGAGATCGCCAACGTGTACGGCGTGCGCGTGCCGGGCACCGAGGGACGCGCCGGTATGGCTGCGCTCGTGCTGTCCGAGGACTCTCTCTTCGACGGCCGCGCCTTCTTCGCGTGGACGGCCGAGCGGCTCCCGTCCCATGCCGCGCCTCTCTTCGTGCGTCTTGCCAGCGAGCCCGACATGACTGCGACCTTCAAGCTGCGCAAGATCGCACTGCGGGAGGAAGGCTATGACCCCGCACGCGTGCGCGATCCGCTTCTCGTCCGCGACGAAGCCGCACGCGCCTACGTACCGCTCACCGCCGAGACGCTCGCTCGCCTCGACATCGCGCCCTTCGGCGGCGCGTAGCCGCCCACTTTCTCGCTTTGTTTTGACACGCCGCGCAGCGCGCGTCCACTTCCCAGTTGACCCAGTTGAACGTCCTGCGTGCTCCGGAGGGAGACCCGTAGGGCTCGAGACCCACCGCTGCTCTTCCCGCTCCTCCCGCTCCTTCAGTCCCTCACGGGCTCGCCTGACTTTGTCTGCGAGGAGGGTGTGTCATGGCTTCTCGGAGTGCGCGTCGCTGGGGGGCGAGTGCCC
>CAYOIG010000040.1:0-12066 GCA_964403915.1 uncultured Myxococcaceae bacterium | reverse complement strand
CGCTGGCGAGCGCACGCACGCGGGCGACGCCGCGCGCCGCCTCGTCGGGCCCGATGAGAAGGACGCGGCGGGCGCCGGCGCGGTCGGCGTCGGCGAGCGCTCGCTTCGGCTTCACGGCGCCGAGCACGAGCTCGACCGAGTGGCCCTCGGCCCGCAGCCGCGTCGCGAGCCGCACGGCCGCGGGGCGCTCGGCCTCGCCGAAGGCGTAGACGACGTCGTCCACGCTGCGCGGAAGCTCCGGCAGCAGGCCGCGATCGGCCAGCAGCTCCTGGACCACGACGTCGCCGAAGCCGAAGCCCACGGCCGGAATCGCCGGCCCGCCGAGCGTCTCGAGCAGCCGGTCGTAGCGACCGCCGCCGCAGATCGCGCGCAGGGTGCCGCCGGCGTCGAAGGCCTCGAAGACGAGGCCCGTGTAGTAGGCGAGGCCGCGAACGATGGAAGCATCGAAGACGATGCGGTCCTCGAGGCCGTAGCAGGCCAGCAGCTCGAAGAGACGTTGCAGGTCGGCCACGGCCGCCGAGCCGGGCTTTGCCCGTCGCGCCGCCTCGTCGAGATCCCGCACCCCCAGCGCCTCGACCACCGCCCGCGCTGCGCCTGCGTCGAGCCGGACGTCGCCAGCCGGATCGGACAGCAGCGCCACGACGGCCTCCTCGCCGATCTTCGAGAGCTTGTCGATCACGACGCACAGGGGGCCGAAGGCCTCCGGCCGCTCGCGGAGCACGCCCTCGCGGAGGATCTCCTCGAGCAGCGCGCGGCTCGAGAGGCGGATCTTCACGTCGCCCGGGGCGAGGCCGAGCCGGTCGAGCAGCGCACACAGCGCGGCGATCAGCTCGGCTTCAGCCGTCACGCCGGGCTCGCCCCAGACGTCCATGTTCCACTGGGAGTGCTCGCGCTTGCGGCCGCGGGTCATGCGCTCGTAGCGCCAGTTCTGGGTGATGGCGAACCAGCGCAGGGGCAGGCGCAGCGCGCCGGCGCGCGCCATCACCATGCGCGCGATGGAGGGCGTCATCTCGGGCCGCAGCGCCAGATGCCGCTCGTGCAGCGTGAAGTGGTAGAGCTGCTCGACGATCTCCTCGCCCGCCTTGCGGGTAAAGAGCTCTGCGTGCTCGACCACGGGCGCGTCCACCTCCTCGAAGCCGAAGCGGCGGGCGACCTCGCGGAAGTGCTCGAAGAGCCAGCTCCGGCGCCGCAGATCCTCGGGGTAGAAGTCGCGGGTGCCGCGCGGGGGCTGCAGCTCGATCTTGCTCACGCCGCCTCCTTACCACAGCCCGCCGGGGCTGCTACATCGCCAGCCGCAGGAGGCCCTCGATGCAGCGACCCTACGTCCTGGCCGCGATCCTCGCCGTCGCCCTCTCTGGCTGCGGATCCGGCGAGAAGGACGGCGCCGCGCCGCCGGGCCACGAGGCTGCGGCGTCGACACCGCCCTCCCTTCCTCGCGGCCTGCTCCTCGCGCTCACACGGTTCGAGGTGGGGCCCGACGGCAAGGCGTTGCCGAAGCCCGGCCCCGCGCGCCTCGAATGGCTCGTGCGCAAGGACGGCCGCTGGCAGACGGGCGCGCTCGAGGATCCCGAGAGCAACGTCTTCCACAAGGCGCTGGTCTACGAGCCCCCCGGCGCGGCGGCGGGGATTCTCACGCTCGGCGGCAACGCCGCGGCCGTGAAGCTCTGGCGAGCAGGCGAGGGCGGCCTGGCCGCACAGCCCGTCTGGCGTGCCGAGTTCGGGGGCAAGCAGAACCGCATGCGCGATGCCGAGGTCGGCGACGTGCTCGGCGACGGGCGTCCCGCGGTCACGGTCGCGACCCACGATCAGGGGGTGGTGGCGCTCCTGCTCCCGGGCACCGATGGCAGCTTCGAGGTGCGTGAGCTCGACCGCGAGCCGAATACGTTCGTGCACGAGATCGAGCTCGGCGATCTCGATGGCGATGGCGTGATGGAGATCTACGCGACGCCGAGCGAGCCGAACCGGGTGGACGGCACTCCTCAGAGCGGAAAGGTCGTTCGCTACGTCCCGAAGAAGGGCGAGCCGCGCACGGTGGTGGCGGACCTCGGCGCGCGGCATGCGAAAGAGATCCTCGTCGAAGACGTGGACGGCGACGGCCGCGACGAGCTCTACGTCTGCGTCGAGGCGCAGACCGAGGGCACGGAGCCGAACGTGCGCATGACGGCTCCCGTCGAGGTGCGACGCTACGACGCCGGCACCGAGCCTTCGAAGGGCCAGACCATCGCCACTCTCGACGACCGCTTCTGCCGCTTCCTCACCGCGGGCGACGTGGACGGTGACGGCAAGAAGGAGATCGTGGCGGCGCCCTTCAAGAGCGGCGTCTGGCTGCTGCGGCCCGGCGCCGATGCGAAGCAGCCCTGGAAGAAGGAGCTGGTCGATGCGGGCTCTTCGGGCTTCGAGCACGCTGCGCTTCTCGTCGATCTCGACGGCGATGGCAAGGACGAGCTCTACGTTGCCGGTGACGACCAGGGAGAGCTGAAACGCATCGTCTGGAAGGACGGGCGTCCGGTGAGCGAGGTCGTGCTGCGGCGAAGCGTGCCCGGATCGGTGCTCACCTGGAACCTGATGCCGGTGCCCGCCGGGATGCTCGATCCTCCCGCTCCCGCGCGCGACTCCGGGGCGCCGTGACCGTTCTCGAAGAGCAGGAAATCTCAGTATCTGGCACCGAATTTTCAGGGTAAGATCCGGCCCATGGTGCGCCGGGACGCCCTGCTGAACAGGCTCGACCGATTGCTCTCGGAGAGCCCGGTCGTAGCGCTCGTCGGCGCCCGTCAGGTCGGGAAGTCCACGCTCGCGCGAGACCTCGCCCGGCGGCGCCGTGGGCCTTCGACGTTCTTCGACCTCGAGCACCCTGCGGACCTCGCCCGGCTCGACGATCCGCTGACGGCGCTCGCACCGCTGAAGGGCCTCGTGGTGCTGGACGAGATCCAGCGCCGCCCAGAGCTCTTCCCGGTGCTCCGCGTGCTCGCCGATCGGCCCCGGGGGCGCGCCCGATTCCTGGTCCTCGGGAGCGCCTCACCAGAGCTCTTGCGCCAGAGCTCCGAGTCGCTGGCCGGACGCGTCGCCTTCCTGGATCTCGGGGGGTTCTCCCTCGCGGAGGTGCTCCCGGCCCGGCTCGACCGCCTGTGGCTGCGCGGCGGATTTCCGCGCTCGTTCCTCGCGAGATCCGACGCTGCGAGCGCAGGCTGGCGCGAGGACTTCGTTCGGACGTTCCTCGAGCGCGATCTGCCTCAGATCGGGATCCGGGTCGGCGCCGTCGCCATGCGACGCTTCTGGTCGATGATCGCTCACTACCACGGTCAGACCTGGAACTCGTCCGAGCTCGGTCGGGCCTTCGGGGTTTCGGACACCTCCACGCGTCGCTGGCTCGACCTGCTGGTGGCCACGTTCATGGTCCGGATCCTTCCACCCTGGAGCGCGAACATCGGGAAGCGTCAGGTGAAGGCGCCGCGGGTCTACGTTGCCGATACGGGCCTTCTCCACACGCTGCTCGGGATCGAGACGAGGAGCGCGCTCGAGCATCATCCGAAGATCGGCGCATCGTGGGAGGGCTTCGCCATCGATCAGGTCTGCCGTCACCTCGGCGCCCGCAGTCACGAGGCGTTCTTCTGGCGCACGCACACGGGAGCCGAGCTCGACCTGCTCGTGGTCCGGGGGCGCGAGCGGCTCGGCTTCGAGATCAAGCGCACGGTTGCGCCGGCCGCGACGCCATCGATGCGATCGGCGCTCGCCGATCTCGATCTCACGCGTATCGATGTGGTGCACGCAGGGACTGAGACGTACCCGCTCGTGCCGCACGTCCGCGCCGTTGCGCTGCGACGGCTGCTCGCCGACGTGAAGCCACTCACGGGCCGCTGAGGCCGCACTCGAGCGATTGCCGAGATCTTCGTCCGAGCCTAGGCGGGCGCGCGCGCCAGGGTGAGCATCGCCGCGGTGGCCACCTCGATGCAGGTGCCCATGTTGCGGTCGAGATCGATCGCCGCGGGCCCGGGCCAGGGCGTGCGGTCCGAGACCACGCAGACCGCACCCGCACGCAGGCCGAAAAGGCCCGCGAGGGTGAGGAGCACGCCGGCCTCCATCTCGCAATTGAGAACGCCCGCGCTGCGCAGATCGCGGATGCGCTCCTCCTGCGCCGACGTCCAGTAGCCGCCGAAGCTCATCGAGCCCATCCCGCCGCCTTCCTCGAGGATGGCGTTGCGGGCGTAGAAGGCGTCGAGAGACCAGGTGATCCCGGCGTGGAAGCGCGCGCCGCAGGCGCGAGCCGCGCTCACCAGCGCCGAAACCACGCGGTAGTCGGCGACCGCGGGATACTCCGGGGCGACGTAGCTGCGGGAGGTGCCATCGTCGCGCACCGCGCCCGTCGTGATCACGAGCTCCCCGAGATCGAGCCGGGGCGAGAGGCCACCGCTGTTGCCGACGCGGATCAAGGTATGGGCGCCGAGCTTCGCCAGCTCCTCCAGCAGGATGGCGGTGCTGGGCGCACCGATGCCCGTGGAGGCCGCGCTCACGGCGACGCCGTCGCACTCCCCGGTGACGATCCGGTACTCGCGGCGGTTGCAGACCTCCCGGACCTGCTTCCACGAGGCTGCGATGCGCGGAACCCGGGCCGGATCGCCGCAGAGGAAGACCTGGGGGGCCACGTCGCCGGGCCGGAGGCCCGTGATCGGCTGTGCGTCGCTCACTCTCATTGCTCCTTCGGGCCGGGCGCTGGGCTGGCGCAGCGTGCCCAACCCCCCGGCGCGCCGCAACGCCGCGTGCGGAGACGCGATCCCGGCCGCTAAAGCTTCGTCGCGGCCGCCCGATCCAGCCCCCACGGGCACAGGCAATCGGGCGGCAGCCTGGCGGCAACCAGCGGGCGGGCCGTAGCGGGCGCTGGTTGTCAGCCCTGGGGGGGCGGGCTATGCGTCCGGCCCTGCCGGCCTCCCCGATGCGCCCCAGCCGAGGAATCCCGTGCCGAAATCCCTCGTCATCACCGAGAAGCCCAGCGTCGCGCGAGACATCGCCGCGGCCCTGGGGGGCTTCGAGGAGCACGAGGGCTACTCCGAAAGCGAGGAGTACGTGGTCACCTTCGCGGTGGGCCACCTGCTGGAGCTGCTCGAGCCCGACGAGATCGACCCGATCTACAAGCGCTGGACCCTCGACAACCTCCCCATCCTTCCTCAGACGTTCCAGCTCAAGGTCAAGAGCGGCCAGACGGACCGCGTCCGGACCATCAAGAAGCTGATGCAGCGGGAGGATATCGTCGGCCTCGTGAACGCCTGCGACGCCGGCCGCGAGGGCGAGCTGATCTTCCGCGAGATCGTGAAGCACCTGGGGAGCCAGAAGCCGATCCGGCGTCTGTGGCTCCAGTCCATGACCGATCAGTCGATCCGCCAGGGCTTCCAGAGCCTGCGGCCCGGCAGCGAGCTCGAGGGTCTGGCGGCCGCCGCCGAGTGCCGTGCCTTTGCCGACTGGCTGATCGGCATGAATGCGACCCGCGCCCTCACCAAGCGTCTCAAGAGCCGCCGTGAGAAGACGGCCTGGTCGGCGGGACGCGTCCAGACGCCGACCCTCGCGCTGCTGGTCGACCGCGAGCTCGAGGTGGTGGCCCACGTGCCGCGGCCCTACTGGCGCGTGACGGCGAGCTTCGAGCACGCCGGCAGCCGCTACGCCGGCGTATGGTTCGACCCGGCGTTCCGCGAGAGCGAGGACGGCGAGCGCCGCGACGACCGCATCTTCGACGAAGCGCGCGCGCTCGCGATCGTGGAGGCCCTGCAGGGCCGCGCGGGCCTCGCCGAGGAGACCCGGAAGCCGTCGCGCGAATCGGCGCCGCCTCTCTTCGATCTGACCAGCCTGCAGCGAGAGGGCAACCGCCGCTTCGGCTGGTCGGCCAAGCGTACGCTCGGCGCGGCGCAGCGCTGCTACGAGGCGCACAAGATCCTCACCTACCCGCGGACCGATTCGCGCTGCCTTCCGAGCGACTACCGCGGCACCGTCCATCAGGTGCTGGAGGCCTTCGCCCGCAGCCGAGGGACCGAGGCCGGCGGACTCGCCGGCGAGTGTGTAGAGGCGG
Source organism: uncultured Myxococcaceae bacterium (assembly GCA_964403915.1). Lineage (GTDB taxonomy): Bacteria > Myxococcota_A > UBA9160 > UBA9160 > UBA9160 > MYXO. The sequence goes on along the minus strand of CAYOIG010000040.1, from coordinate 6,014 downwards.
CACGACGGCTCCTCGATCGCGGTCTCGAGAACCAGGGGCGGATCTTCGACGACGCCGGCATCAGCGACCACTTCGCGATCATCCCGACCGGCGTTCTGCCCGGGGCATCGCTCTCCGGCGACGACCGGCGCCTCTTCGATCTGGTGGCGCGCCGCTTCCTCGGCGCCTTCCATCCGCCGGCCCTCTGGGTGAAGGTCGAGCGAACGACGCACGTGGGCGAGGAGCGCTTCCGGACGCGCGCGCGCTCGCTGCAGGAGCCGGGCTGGCGCGCGGTGCTCGCGACGGAGCCGGAAGAGGACGAGGCCTCGCTGCCGCCGCTGCAGCCGGGGGCCGACGAGGCGCGAGACGTCCCGGTGGCGACCCGGGAGGTGGCCGGGGAGCAGCAGGAGACGAAGCCCCCGGCACGCATCACGGAAGGGCGCCTGCTCTCGCTGATGGAGAACGCGGGGCAGCAGATCGAGGACGAGAGCCTCGCGGTGGCCCTCCACGAGAAGGGCATCGGCACGCCGGCCACGCGCGCCGACATCATCGAGAACCTGATCGGGAAGGCCTACGCCGTGCGGGTGGGCAAGGCGCTGCGGCCCACCGTGAAGGGCATCCGCCTGATCGACATCCTGCGCCGTGTCCACATCGAGCGCCTGGCGTCGGCTTCGCTGACGGGCGAGCTCGAGAAGCACCTCGGAGAGGTCGAGCACGGCCAGCGCAGCGCTGCTCAGTTCATGGGCGAGATCGAAACCTACGCGCGCGAGATCGTCGAGCATGCGAAGACCTTCGAGTACGACGAGCTGTATGCGAACGAGCCGCCCCTCGGGCCGTGTCCGCGGACCGGCCGCCCGGTGAAGGAGCGCGCCTGGTTCTACAGCGCGGACGAAGACCCCGCGGCCGGCGAGGACGATCCGAAGCCGATGCTGTTCTGGAAGGATACGAGCGGGCGCTACATCAACCGTGAGGTGGTGGCGGCGCTGCTCCGGGATGGCAAGACCGGTGTTCTCGATGGCTTCACCGCGCGCGACGGCCGCACGTACAAGGGCATCATCGAGATCGATCGCGAAGCCTGGCGCATGAAGGTGCGTTCGGTGGGGCCGGGCGAGGGCGAGAGCGCCAGCGCAGCCCCCGAATACGACGTGAACCCGGCTCCGCTCGGCCGCTGCCCCAGGGGCGAGGACTGCCAGGTGCTGGAATCTCCGAGCCTCTTCGCCTGCGAGCGCAAGCTGCACGAGCTGGAGCTCGGCAAGCAGGAAGACGCGCCGAAGAGCTGCGGCTTCCAGCTACCGCGCACGGTCTGCAAGCGGGAGATCACGCGCGAGGAGGCGCTCTTCTACCTGCAGAACGGTAAGACCGAGCTGCTCACCGACTTCACCTCGCGCTTCGGCCGCCCGTTCTCTGCGACGCTCGTTCTCAAAGAGAATGGGCGTCACGGCTTCGAGTTCCCGCCCCGCGAGAAGAAGGTGAAGGCGACCCCTGCCGGAGACGGCGCCACCGCCGAGGCTGCGCCGACGCGAAGACCGGCCCGTGCGGCCGGCCCGCGCAAGACGGCGGCCCGCAAGCCTCGCAAGAGCCCGGCCGCCCCGGCCCGGGCCGGCCAGCGCAAGAAGGCTGGCGCCAGGCCGCCGGGGGCGAAGAAGCGCCCCGGCGGGCGCTCTGCGGGCCCCGATTCTTAGGTAGGGCCTTTCCCCAGGGTCGCGCCGGCCCCGGCTCAGACCACCCCTGCGGGCTCCGTCCCCCGGCCGAACGAATTTCGTTGTACCGGTGCGCGTTCAAGGTGTATATCTGCGAGCGCATTGCCGGGCCTCGAGGGGGGGAGCGGCGCCCGGACCTGCCCTGCACGTCCAATCGCTCCCTGCCTCCGGCCCAGCGTGTTGGGGGAGCGGTTGGAGGCCTTCTGCCTCCAGCGTTGCAGCGTGGCTCGACGATGCGGCGGCCTTTCGGCCGGATGCGTCTGGGGGGGTGCATGGTGCGAGAGTCCGTGACGCGGCGGCTCGTGGGAGCTCTTGGCGCGTGGCTGCTGCTTGCGGTCGTCGCTCCGGCGGCGCATGCGTTCGAGTACTTCGAGGGAAGGATCCAGGTTCACGGCTACTTCGAGGAGACGGTTCGCGCCATCAGCACGGACTTCAACCAGAGCCTCGATCTCACGCAGTGGTACCACACCCTTCACCTCGAGATGGACATCGACATCGCGAAGGACGGCTGGGGCCCCTTCGATTCGGTGGGCGCCTACATCGGCGCCGAGGTTCGTTACGACTGCGTGTGGACGCGGGCCTGCGGCTTCTCACCGTCGGTCGACGTGTATGGCAACCGCTCCGAGCAGCTTCCGTCGCGCCTGAGCAATGCCAAGGATCCGCGGATGACCGGCACCACGAACTACCAGGCGCCGTTCTATCTGCAGCCGGATCGCAGGATCGAGACGCAGAAGGTCTATCCGAACAATACGAACCCGCTCGGCTCCACTGCGATCACCCTGGCGACGCCTCTCGTCCCGGCCGGGCAGAGGCTCTTGGATCGCACCGACACCTATCGAGGCATCAACCAGGTCTCACCCTTCGGCACCCTGCTCGATACGCGACAGCCGCTCTCGATACCCGCGACGTCCGGAGTGGCCCCTTTCCAGGAATACATCCCGGGCCGGTACACCTTCGCGACGTTCCTCAACTACGGCTTCGCGCTCCGTAACGTCCGATCGGGCAACAACGGCATGGGTAGCCAGGCGATGCCGTGGGATCCGAAGGACAACATCGATCCGCAGGGAACGCTCGGCAACATCGTGAATCCCTTCCGGAGTGTCGAGACGAACCCGATCACCGGCATGCCCGGAGACTCTACGATCCCGTTCCGCCCCGGCCCGAACTTCAATGCGCTGTCGGCGCCGAACGCCTGGACCGCCAACGGGCTCTTCGTGCCGAGCTCCCCCTACGCCCGGTATCTGATGGATGGCGGCAGCGACAAGTTCGACCAGAACTTCAGCCAGGACGAGCTGGCCTGGAACCGCGGGGCGAGCCAGCAGCAGACCAAGGAGCTGAAGGAGGCCTATCTCGAGCTCGAGATGTTGAGCGGCTCCCTCTTCGTCCGCCTCGGCCGGCAGACCATCGTCTGGGGCAAGACGGAGCTCTTTGCGACCACCGACCTCTTCAACCCCACCGACCTCGCGCTCGGCTCCCTCACCAGCCTCGAAGAGTCGCGCATCCCTCTCTGGGCCATGCGCGCCATCTACTCCTTCTACGAGGTCGGGCCGTTCGAGGACGTGCGCCTCGAGGTCGCTCTCGACCTCGACGACTTCACACCGGGCGACCTCGGCCGCTGCGGCGAGGCCTATACGCCGAATCCGGTCTGCAACAAGACCATGGGCCTGCTCGCCCACGGCGTGACGGGCCTGGCCATCGCCGGAGAGAACCGGCCTCCCCATTGGTGGAATAGCGTGGAGGGCCTGCAGGGAGGGGCCCGCCTCGAGTTCCGCTGGGACCGCTTCAGCTTCGCGCTCGTCGACTTCTGGAACTACACCAAGCTGCCCTACGCGGATCGCCTGACGACCTACGAGCGCAACGTCGATCCCACGAGCGGCCGCCCGCGGCGCTACGGCGCGACCGGCGCCTGCCAGAACGGGACCGAGCCGGCATGCCTCCAGGGCGGCAGCGACGCCCTCGCGAACACGCCGCTCAACCTGCAGCTCTATTCCGTCGTCTGCTCCTCGTCGGTCGCGTTCAACGGCCTCGATCGCAGGACGTGTGCCCAGAGCGTGCTCACCAGCTCGAATCCGCTTCCCGTCGGGTTGGCGCCGACGACCGTCGCGAACGCGCTCAGCCTGGTGCTTGCGGGCTCCGCCCAGGGCGTCGCCCTGTCCGGCCTCGCCGCGCTGGTGGGTGGCGTCACCTTGACCAACGGGCGCGCCCCACTGGTCGCCCTCAGCATCGACAGGCCCAACACCACCGGCGTCGGGACGGATGGGCTCGCGAGCGTCGGCCCCCTGTTCACGTCGACCGCGAATACCATTGCTCTCAACTACTCGCTGCCCGGATTCCCCGTCGTCGTCGCCGGAAACCACAATCCGTTCCAGTCCCTTCAAATGGTGTTGTCGCCCCAGCAGCAGGCGCTCCTGGGCTGCGGCCCCTTCTACGGCACGTCTTGTGACGGCGGAAGCGGCGTCACTTCGCTGACGGCGGTGTCGGCCCCGGGAGGTCTCGACCTCCTGAATGCGGAGGCGAGCGCGCTCATGCAGTCGTGGAGTGGCTTCGAGGGGTCGCCCCTCGAAGGAATGCCGACCACGGACGCCAGCCGCCCCCAGCCGGGCACGCGGGGTTACGTCGGCGGACCGGTCTGCACGCGGGTGAACCCCGACGGCAGCACCACGATCCTGCCGGGCTGCCGCAGGCCCGGTGACCCCGGCTACAACGTGAACGAAGACGGAGGGGATCCAGCGGTGGTCGGAATCGGCTACCCCGGGAACGACCCGCTCTTTCCGCTGCTGCCGGTCAACCTCCGAGGGCCGGTCGTATCGTTCTCGGGGCAGCCCTACACGGGACAGATGTGGCAGAGTGAAATGGCGGCATTGTCCTGGAACTTCCAGGCCCTTCTCGTTGCCTTCTCGACGACCATCACCGCCGGAATGGCAGTCGGAGATCCAGGTTCGGATCCGGCGCTCCGATTCGACCCGGCCAATGCCTACCGCACCAACGGCTGCTCCTACGTGGTGCCGTGGATGTGCTCCACCGTCCGGGCCCTCTGGAGCGTCACCGGCGTGCGGCGGCAGTCGGTCAACGCCGGCGGCAACGGCCGCTTCGGCCGTCGCGACATGGCGTGGGCGCAGGGAGGCGAGGTCGTTCTCGCGTACGAGAAGCGCAACGTGCTCGGCTTCTCGACGGACTTCGCCGAAGACGTGACGAAGACGAACTGGGGCATGGAGTTCACCTGGGTCCGGAACAATCCGTTCACCGACCAGAACAAGTACGGCGGCATCAACAAGACCGACCAGTTCAACCTGACGATGTCGGTGGACCGCCCGACGTTCATCAACTTCATGAACCAGAGCCGGACCTTCTTCTTCAACAGCCAGTGGTTCTTCAGCTACGTGCCCGGCTACCACAACAGCTTCACGACCAACGGCCCCTGGAACGTCTTCTTCACCTTCACGACCCAGACCGGCTACTTCCAGGATCGCCTGCTGCCGGGCATCACCTGGGTCTACGACGTGCAGTCGGAGTCGGGGGCGGCGCTTCCCTCCATCACCTACCGCTTCACGGAGAGCTTCTCGGCCACCTTCGGCTTCGCGCTCTTCTGGGGTCGCTACGAGGGCAAGGACCTTCCGGTCAATACGCTCACGCCGGGCAACCAGGCGGGGGCCTGGGCCTACCGAGAGTGGGTGGAGAACGGCCTCGCCGCGATTCGCGACCGGGACGAGGTCTACATGCGCATCCGGTACACGTTCTAGGGTTGCGGCCGGTCTCCGGCGTGGCGCCGGAGACCGGCCCCCTCGTCCAACCCATGCGGCAACTACGCGCTCTCCTCCTCTCGCTGCCCCTCACGCTGGCCAGCCTGCTGGCGGCGCAGGAGGTGCGCGCCTTCGAATACTTCGACGGCCGCATCCAGGTGCATGGCTACGCCGAGAGCCAGTTTCGCTCGATGTCGGACGGCTTCCGCGACGATCGCTGGTTCGTGAGCCAGTGGGCGCAGGTGCTGAATCTCGAGTTCGAGGCCGACATCGCACCGGACGGCTTCGGCCCCTTCGAGTCGATCGGTCTCTACGTGCGCGGGCAGGCGCGCTTCGACTGCATCTGGAGCCAGCTCTGCGGCATGATGAGCTCGGCAACTCTCTTCGGCGACCGCTCGAATCGCGCCCCGGGCAACCTCGCCAATGGCGTGGTCTCGAACATGACGGGCGTGCTCCAGATTCCGTCGATGCCCAAGCCGACGCGGTCTCAGGATCCGAATGGCAACCTGCTGCTGATCGACAAGGTGCCGCCCATCTCGACGCTGATCGGCCTCGGCGCGACGCGAACCCTCCCGACGCTCGCGCCGGTGGCCAG